>JADZFP010000491.1 GCA_020849825.1 Saprospiraceae bacterium | reverse complement strand
TTAGAATTGAAGTCGTAAAAACCCGCCAGCGACTGGGCCGTGAAAGGCAGGTCGAAGCCCCAGACCTGGGAGAAATAGGCATTGCCTTCGCCAGGCCAGCCCATGATAGAAGGAAACTGTGCAATCGCAGCAGCCGGATCGCCCTGTAAAGAAGGCAAAGCCGCCAGAAAGGCCGTCACATCAGCGCCTTTTACTTTAAATATACGATCCCAGTTGGCGCAAGTGTTTGCCTCGGAAGTACCCGTGGCCGGATCGAGCGGACCGGGCCAGAAGTCGGTTTTGTTGTTGAAGCGATAGTGCGCCGCCGAAATTTTCAGGTTGTAACCTGGATCGACCCCGCCGATCCACAGACCGGCTGAATAAATCGTGGTCGGATCATTGCCGCCCGGCGTCGGGTTGGGGATAAACTGGCCGTCGTTCAGATCCCAGAACAGGTCGCCGCCGTTCAGCAGGCGGGCTTTGATGTTGTTGCCCTGAATATCGAGTTGGGCATTGGGTGTGCTGCAAGCCTGGGCATCGAGGCGGAGACCCATAGCCAATAGCAAAAGACAGGTAATGAATGATTTGGTCATGTGAAAAGATTAACTGGTGATGAAATAAAAGTCTGAAAACAAATAAGCAAGGCATTGTTTAAACCACAAGATAAGATTGAGCCAACGGTATAATTTACCTTATAAATCAGGTTTCCGAATGAGCCGGCGTATTTGCCAAAAAAGGCTTTCCTGCAATTCCTTGCCCCGGCATCGGGTGAATGCTCCTATTTTAGCCGTCGAAATCTGTTCGTCACATACCGCCAACTTTATCCATGACTTTCGAACGCCGCACCCCCCAAGCATTCCCCATTCGCAACATCATCCTGCTGGCCGTCGTCGTGCTGGCTTTTTTTGTTTTTTTATTAAAAAGCATGCAAAAGCCTCAGCCGGACAACAACAACACCATGCCGGCCCCGGAACTGGAAAAAAAGGACAGCTCGGGCCTCCGTCCGTACGAATGGTTCTATGCCATGCGCGACTATCCGCTTTACCGGCCGGATTTGAACGCATACACACGGGCAATGTATTCGGCTAAAAACGGCGCCTGGCAACGCAGCGGCCTCCCCGGTTTCAACACCGCCTGGACGCTCGAAGGCCCCGGCAACATCGGCGCACGGATCAACTGCATCAAAGTACACCCCGCCAATCCCAACATCATTTATCTGGGGTACTCCGGCGGCGGCGCCTGGAAAACCACCAACGGCGGCCAAACCTGGTCGCCCCTGATCGACGATCAGGTTTTTCTCTCCGTCGGCGATATCGAACTCGACCCGCAAAACCCCGAGCTCGTCTACCTGGGCAAAGGCGACCCCAACATCAGCGGCTATCCCTTTATCGGCGACGGCCTCTGGAAAAGCGCCGACGGCGGACAAAACTGGCAATCGATCGGCCTGGAAAATACACGCATTATTACAAAAATAATCGTCCACCCCGACAACCCCAATGTCCTGATCGTGGGCGCTATGGGTCTGCCCTTTGCCCGCGACCAGCACCGCGGCGTGTTCCGCAGCACCGATGGCGGTCAGTCGTGGCAACAAACCCTGTTCATCGCCGACTCGGTGGGCGTGATCGACATGGTGCAGTCGCCCGACAATCCGGAGGTCCTGTTTGCTGCCAGTTGGGACCGCATTCGCAACAACTCGGAAAGTATCGTTTCCGGCCCCAACGCCCGCATCTGGCGCAGCACCGACGGCGGACAAACATGGGCCCCGCTCGCCGGCGGACTGCCGGAAACCGACATGAGCCGCCCCGGACTGGCCATTGACCCGACCGACGGCAACCACGTATTTGCCTGCTTTGCCGACGCCGGCCTCCAGTTTGGCGGACTGTACGAGTCGACCGACGGCGGCGATACCTGGACGCAGTTGCCGGGCACGGGAATCGATCCCGGTTTTCAGGGCGGCTTTGCCTGGTATTTTGGCAAAGTTCGCATCAACCCCTTCAACCCCCAGGAAATCTGGATACTCGGCGTGTTTTCCATGCGCTCGCTCGACGGCGGACAAACCTGGGACTACGCCAACGCCTTCGAAACCCACGCCGATCACCACGACCTTGCTTTTCTGAGCGCCCAAACCGCACTGCTGGCCACCGACGGCGGCTTGTACCGCACCGACGGCGAAGGACTGGGCTGGTACAAAGGAGAAGATATTCCGACCACGCAGTTCTATCGCGTCGCCGCCAACCCGCACCAACCCGAATACTACTACGGCGGTGCGCAAGACAATGGCACCATCGCCGGCAATGCGCAAAGTATAGATAACTGGTTCTCCATTTACGGCGCCGACGGCTTCCTGCCGGTCTTCCACCCCTTCGACCCCAATATTTTTTACTGCGAATGGCAAAACGGCGGCATTGTAGGCACAACCGACGGCGGTTTCCCGCAGGATGCCGTCGAAGGAATCGCACCCGGCGACCGCCGGCACTGGGACATGCCCTACCTGATGAGCCCGCACAACCCCGACATCATGTGGACGGGCACCTTCCGCGTCTATCAGGGTTTCGGGCACCTGCCCATCTGGACGCCCGTGAGCGACGACCTGACCGAGGGCATCCCCAACCGCTTCCACACGATCAGCACGCTGGATGAAAGTCCGGTTTTTCAAAACCTGCTTTATGTGGGCACCAACGACGGTAAAGTGTGGCGTGGCGACATGAACAGCCAGCAATGGACCGATATTTCCGCCGGATTGCCCGACCGCTATGTGTCGTCCGTCAAAGGTTCGCCCAGCAACGGCAACCGGGTCTTTGTGTGCCAAACCGGCTATCGCGACAACGATTTTACCGCGCGTATCCACCGTTCCGACAACCTCGGCAACACCTGGACGCCCATTGCCGGCGACCTGCCCGACCTGGCCATCAATGACCTGGTCGTGCTGCCCGGGCACCAGGACTCCATCCTCTTTGCAGGCACCGACGGCGGCGTTTACGGCACCCTCGACGGCGGGCAACACTGGGAGCGCCTGGGCGCCGGCTTCCCCTTCGCGCCGGTGTACGACCTGGCGCTCAATGAAGAACAGAACACCCTCATCGCCGGCACCCACGCCCGGAGTATCCTGTCGTTCCCGATCGACTCGCTGCAAAACAACAACCAGTCGTCGACCTTCGATCCGAACAGCCTCCAGGGCCCCAGGCTGAGTGTATCCCCCACCCTTTCGGGCGGCGGCGAAGTGCACATCAACGTGGAAAACCTGAACCTGCGCCAGCAAACGGAAATTGTGGTACTCGACCTCTCGGGCCGGCCGGTATTCCAGTCGCCCATGGGCCATCAAATCCACGCCGTCAAAACGCTCGACAGCAGCCAACTCCCGCCCGGGGTCTACCTGGCTTTTGCCCGAACAAACGGCAAATTGTGGGGCGGACAAAAATTTGTGGTGACCAAAGGGTAAACGAACAGCGCGCTATTTCTCCAGCGCTTCAAAAATCTCCTCGATCTCGTCGAACGACTTGACGCCCACCTGCTGCTCCTCTCCGCCGCGCAGCAACAGGCCGGCGGGTTGCCAGTCGGCCAGCAATGCCGGCAAGGTTTCCGGCGCTACCGACAGTTGCAACAGGGCAGGAAATTGCGCCGTCAGGGTTTTCCAGGCAGCCGTGTCTTCATTCTTCGGCGCGTTGGGGAAATGTAGCACAAACCACCTGACCCAGGGCGCCGCCTGCCGCATGATTGGCCCGACGGCTTCCGGTCCGGCGGCAGCGTCCAGTTCGAGTAAAACCGTTTTCCCCTCCAGTACGGGCAATTGGGGCAAATACCCGGCGCCATGCAGCAGCACGGCATCCAACCCGTAAAATTCGAGGGCCTCCCGCACGGTTTCGGCATCGGTTTGGCTGAATTCGCCGGCAATTCCGGGGCCTTCCACCCATTCCCGCATGGCTTTCATGTAAATCGGATCGAGGTAGCCGGGAGTGCCGGCTTCGAGGTTAAAACCCAGAAAATCAACCTCCCGGGCGGCGAAATAACGGGCGTCAGTAAGGTTGGTAATGGTGGAGGCAAAAAGGAGCATGGCTGGTATGGTGATGAACGGCAAAGGTATACATGAAAAACCTACCGATGTTGCGTCCCTGACGGGACGGGGGGCTTTACAGGAGATTAAGCCCGGATTATTTGATGGCGTAAATGCGTAGCGTTGCAAACCGTCCCGTCAGGGACGCAACATCGGCATCAAATACGTCCCGCTGGCCCCCGCCCCATAGGGGCAAAACGTCGGTAGCAAAAACGTCCCGCTGCCCCCCGCCCCATAGGGGCGAAACGTCGGTAGCAAAAACGTCCCGCTAGCCCCCGCCCCATAGGGGCGAAACGTCGGTAGCAAAAACGTCCCGCTAGCCCCCGCCCCATAGGGGCGAAACGTCGGTAGCAAAAACGTCCCGTCAGGGACATAACATCGGTAATGATATGTGTAACCGTCGGCGCTACAGAAATCCGTAATTTTGCGGTCTATGTCACGACAACGCACCCTCCTCTGGATTACTCTTCTGCTGGCCGTCGCATTTGTCGGCTGGAAATTGTACGACAACAAAAAACGCCTGGCCGCCGAAACGGAATTATCAAAAATTATCCGCGCGCACGTACCGGTAGAAGTCACCACACCCGCCCGCGAGGCAGTGTCGGCCACCCTCGAAGCCGACGGCATCTTTCTGCCCGCCAAGGAAATGTTCGTCATTTCCGAAACACAGGGGCGTGTTTTATCGGTCAATAAAAACAAAGGCGACTGGTTCGACGAAGGCGAACTGATCGCCAAGGTCGACGACGAATTGCTGCGCGCCGAACTGGAAGTCACCCAGGCCAATCTCGCCAAATTGCGCACCGACCGCGAACGCCTCGGCCGCCTGATCGAGGGCGAAGCGGCGCCCAAAAACAAGGCCGAAGACCTCGACCTCGCCATCCAGGCAGCCGAAGCCAGGGAAAAAGTGCTCAAAAAACAAATCGCCAACACCAGTATCCGCGCGCCGATGAGCGGCGTCATGGGCTTCCGGATCATCGAACGCGGCAGCGTAATCGGGCCGGGCATCCAGATTGCCCAAATGACCAACCTGGAACGGCTCTATCTCATGGTAAAAGTCACCGAGCGCGATATTCTGGGCGTGCAAAAAGGCCAGCCGGTCGAAGTGCGCGTCGATATACTGCCGGGTGTTGCCCTGCAAGGCCGTGTGACCAATGTTGGCTTGCGCGCCGACAATACGTTCAACTACGACGTCGAGATCGAAGTGCCCAATCCTAAGGGCAATCCCCTGCGCGGCGGCATGCATGCCAAAGCCAAATTCAATTCGGCTACCCGCCATGAAGGACTGACCCTGCCGCGCCGCGCTATTGCCGGGAGTTTGCAGGACCCCAAGGTGTATGTGATCGTACAGGATTCACTCGCAGCCCTCCGGCCGGTAGGCCTGGGCGCCACCCTGGGCGATCGCGTGGAAGTCATCCAGGGGCTCAGCGAAAGCGATCAGGTCGTGCTCACGGGTCAGATCAATCTCGTCGACGGCGCCCGGGTGGAGGTGGTAAAAATTCACCTCGCAGGCGAATAATTGCCGGGAAGGATACTCTAAGAAGCGGCATCGAGCGCCTTTTCCAGATCGTCGATCAGGTCGTCCGCATCTTCCACCCCGACGCTGAGCCGGATCAGCGAATCGGTGAGGCCGACTTTAAGGCGTTCTTCGCGCGGGATGCTGGCGTGGGTCATGCTGGCCGGGTGACCGATGAGCGATTCCACGCCCCCCAGCGACTCGGCCAGGGAGAACAACTGCGTGCTGCTGAGCACCTGCCGGGCATTTTCCTCCGTATTGTTGTGCAGATCGAACGAGACCATGGCGCCGAACATGCGCATCTGGCGTTTGGCAACCTCGTGGTTGGGGTGCTGGGCAAAACCCGGCCAGTACACTTTCGACACTTTGGGATGCGTCAGCAAATACTGCGCGATGGCCGAGGCGTTCTCGCAGGCCCGTTGGACCCGCAGGTGCAGGGTTTTGATGCCCCGAAGAATCAGGAAGCAATCCTGCGGGCCCGGCACTGCCCCGGTCGCATTTTGAATAAAATGGAGGCGCTGGGCCAGTTCCGCGTCTTTCACGATCAGGCAGCCGTGCACCACGTCGGAGTGCCCGCCGATGTATTTGGTAGCGGAATGCAGCACGATATCGGCGCCCAGGTCGAGCGGGTTTTGCAGATAAGGCGAGGCAAAAGTATTGTCGACGCAGACCATGATGCCGCGTTCGCGGGCGATGGCGCACACCGCGGCGATGTCGACGATGCTGAGCATGGGATTGGTCGGCGTTTCGATCCAGATCAGTTTTGTCGCCGGGCCGATTTGCGCCGCGACCTTGCTCGCGTCGGTCATATCGATAAAGCGGCTTTTCAGTCCCCACTGACCGTACACCCGCACCATCTGGCGGTAGGTACCGCCGTAGAGGTCGTTGACAGCCAGCACTTCGTCGCCCGAGGAGAGCAGTTTCATCACAGCATCCTGAGCGGCCAGGCCCGAGGCGAAACAGATGGCATCCAGGCCGTTTTCGAGTGCTGCCAGGTTTTTTTCCAGCACCGAGCGGGTCGGGTTTTGGGTACGGGCGTACTCAAAACCCTTGTGGTCGCCGGGCGCGGCTTGCACATAGGTGGAGGTCTGGAAAATCGGCGTCATGATCGCGCCAGTGGAGGGGTCCGGTTCGATGCCGGCGTGGATGACTTTCGTGGCAAATTTCATTACGTGTAGCAGTTGAATGGTCGTGGGGGCGCAAAGGTAGGAAGCGGGAAGCAATAGGCGGAGGAGCGGGCGGGAATTCGGTTTTCAGGGCGGGAACAGTGTGCGCTGTGCGTTTGCGATCGTCGGTATGCAGGGGGAGAGTGATTTTGAGAATGGGATCGCAAAATCAACGCTTTTTTTGCGATCGATTCGCAAAAAATACGGTTTTGAGGCAGGTGGGCAGTGAAGGTTGAGCGTATTATTCTATACCCAACCCAATACACCCCCACATTTTCCCCATCCTTTTACCTTTGCACCCAAAAAAAGACCATGCGCTCCTTCCATATTTTATGCGCCTGCTTTCTGATGGCCGGCCTTTGGGCTTGCAAGGGCAAAGGGCAGGCCGGCAGCAATACCGCTCAGCCCCGGGACACGGTCGCGACGGAACCCAAAACGACCGGCGTCACCGGCGCCGGGGTCACCGAGCCGGACTCCATCATTGTGTGGATCAATAATGAAGAGTTTTTCAACCTAGTTGGCGACGGCAGCAAGGTGCAACTGTGCGACGTCTCGGTGCCCAAAGAATTTCACTGGATGCACATGGGTCAGGCCCGGAATGTGCCGTTCCCGTCCGATGATTTTGATGAGAAAATCCGCATTTTCAGCAAAAACGCGCCGGTTTTCCTCTATTGCCCCAGCGGCATACGCAGCGGCGACGCCGCCAAACGGATGAAAGAACTGGGCTACAAACGCATCTACGTGCTCGAATACGGCTTGCGCTCCTGGCATAAGGCACTCTACCGGACGCCGCCCGACATGGTGCCGCCGGAGCACCGCCGGACCCCTCCTGTCCCTACCAAATAAGCGCTTAGTTCTTGCGGTCCAAAACGTCTTTTACCGCCCAGAGCACGTCTTTTTTGCCCAGACCGTACTTGTCGAGCAGTTCG
>JADZFP010000490.1 GCA_020849825.1 Saprospiraceae bacterium | reverse complement strand
GGAGTTGGAAGGCAAAATTTCGGAAGGCGATATTTTTTTTGAAGCGCAACGCAAATATCCCTGGCTGAGCGCCCGGAATATCAACCGAATGAAAAATGTAGGTATGTACTATGCACGACGCTGAAATTCAGGCTTATGGACATCTTGAATGATTTACTGGTTGGTCCCGAACTGCTCTGGCTACTGCTGGCGCTCTGCACCCGGCTCGTGATCAAATGGAGCGGCGCTCCCTTGGTAACGCTCGACGCCTGGTGGATTCGCCTCACTTACCTGCTCCCTCCGCTTGGCGTGTCCCTCACGTTCGGGTTGTATTACTGCCCGCTTGTCGATCAGCGATGGCTGCTGTTTCGCATCTGGGCTTCGTGCCTGGTCGGCGGCAACTACGTGTTGTCCAGGGCTTTACGCGCGCATTCCGAGCAAGGTCCGGGTGTCGGGACGGCATACATCATGGGGATGAGTTTGATGTTCGTGGCCCTTGTTATCGGCTCCCTGATCCTGATGATTCGCCAATTTTGAACAAAGGAAAAACAAACGGCGCTTGTACAAAAGCCCTTTCTTTGCCCCTATGCCTGGTAATATTTTTGGTCAATTGTTTCGGGTAGCCACCTTCGGAGAATCCCACGGCGCGGCAGTAGGCTGCGTGATCGACGGCTGCCCGGCCGGGTTGCATTTCAACCCTGATTTTATTCAACAGGAACTCGATCGCCGTCGGCCGGGCCAGAGCGCCATTGTCACGCAACGCAAGGAGAGCGACAGGGTAGAGGTTTTGAGCGGCGTGTTCGAATCGCGCACGACCGGCACGCCTATCGCGCTTTTGATCCGCAACGAAGATCAACGTTCCCGCGATTACGACCACCTGGCCGACACTTTTCGCCCCAGTCACGCCGATTATACCTGGCAGGAAAAGTTCGGCTGGCGCGACTACCGCGGCGGCGGTCGTAGCAGCGCGCGAGAGACGGCCGCCCGCGTCGCCGCCGGCGCCGTAGCCAAGATGTTTTTGAAGAATCAGGGCGTTGAAGTTCAAGCCTACGTCAGCCAGGTCGGTCATCTGGAACTCAAAACGCCATATAATGAACTCGATCTTACGCTGACGGAAACCAATGAAATCCGCTGCCCCGACCCCGAAATGGCGGATAAAATGATCCGTTTAATCAAAAAAATACGCAAAGCCGGCGATACGGTCGGCGGCGTGGTATCGGCGGTGGTGCGCGGTTGCCCGCCCGGACTGGGCCAGCCTGTTTTTGATAAATTACACGCCGACCTCGGCAAAGCCATGTTGAGCATCAATGCCGCCAAAGGATTCGAGTACGGCTCCGGGTTTGCCGGCGTGCGTATGCTGGGCAGCGCCCACAACGACCCCTTTTACGTCGATGAGTCTACCGGGAAAATGCTCACCCGAACGAACCATTCCGGCGGCGTGCAGGGCGGAATTTCCAACGGCATGGACATTTATTTCCGGGTGGCATTCAAGCCGGTCGCCACCATTATGCGCGAACAAGCAACGGTCGACGCTGCCGGTAGTGCTGCCACAGTAAAAGGCAAAGGCCGGCACGATCCCTGCGTCGTACCGCGCGCCGTACCTATCGTGGAAGCCATGGCTGCCCTGGTGCTGGCCGATCATATTTTGATGGCCAGGGGGGATAAGGTGTAAGACAAAATCTTGTATCAAATTGCATGTTTTTTTGTTAGAAGCACCTGAAAGTCTTCAATATCGTATGGATTTTATCAATCGTCTTCGCGCCACCTGGCACCCCGAGCGTTATCATGGCTGGGGCCGCGATCGCCGCTATTTTGAAGGTTGGTACTACAAACTCGTATCGGCCGGCCGGCAACACGCCATGGCTGTCATACCGGGTATCTCGCGGCCGGAAAGCGGAGCGCCTCATTCGTTCATACAAGTGATGGACGGCAACGCCTGCCGTTCGGAATACCATCGTTTTGAGGCCGGCGCCTTTCGGCCCGAGGCGGATCGATTTGAGGTAAAAGTGGCTGAAAACCTGTTTTCCGGTCAGGAAATTCGACTCGATCTCCCTGGTTTGCAAGGCAATATCCGCTTTGACAACACAACGCCCTGGCCGAAAATGCTGGGCGCGCCCGGCATCATGGGCTGGTATTCATTTGTACCGTTTATGCAGTGTTTTCACGGCATCGTGAGTATGCACCACCGGCTCTCGGGAAGCCTGGAATACCAGGGCCAGGTTTTGGATTTTACGGGCGGCACAGGGTATATTGAAAAAGACTGGGGGCGTTCTTTCCCGAAGGCTTACGTCTGGATGCAGAGCAATCATTTCGATGCTACCGACCGCGTATCGCTGGTGGCATCCGTGGCGCATATTCCGTGGCTGGGGAGCCATTTTATCGGGTTTATCAGCGGATTTTGGATCGAGGGCCGTTTGTTCAAATTTGCAACCTACACGGGAGCGAAGCAATATTTGACCATCGGGCCCGAGCAGATTGAAATCGTTTTTAAAAATCCGAAAACCGAACTGCGGTTGCAAGCGCGACAAGCCCCCGGAACGGCCTTGAAATCGCCCCTGGCGGGCGAGATGACGGGTAAAGTGCAGGAAAGCCTGCAAGCCACCATCCACACCGAACTGTTGGAAAACGGCAAACCAATATTCGAAGGCGCCGGTCGCAGCGCCGGACTTGAAGTCGTAGGACCGGTGGAGGAACTCACGGCCTGACCCTCAGGGATGGAGCACCATCTTGGTGTGCGGAATGCCGTCTTCGAGGTACTCTTCCCCCGTCGAGCGGAAGCCGAAACTTTCATAAAAACGCAGCAGATAGGTTTGGGCGCCGATTTTGATCGGCTGTCGGCCAAACAGTTCCCAGCATTGGTCAATACTTTTTTTCATCAATTCCCTGCCCATGCCCGTGCCACGCGCGGAGGGGCTGCTCACGACCCGGCCGATGGAGCAATAGTCGGGATACGAGACGCCTTTGGGGAGCAGGCGGGTGTAAGCGATCAACTTGCCCGAATCATCGCGGCCGCAGAGGTGCCAGGCCGGCAAATCCTTGCCGTCGCAATCGAGGTAGGGACAGTTTTGCTCCACGACGAATACTTCCTGACGGAGCGCCATGATGTCGTATAATTCATAAACGCTGAGTTGTGCGAAAGGCAGGCAGGTATAGTTCAGCATACGGTTTTGTTTTTGGCAAAATTATCAGAATCAGGGAAACCCTATCTCCTGCGCCGCGAACATGTTAATTTTGCCAACCAAATTTCATCTGGCTT
>JADZFP010000489.1 GCA_020849825.1 Saprospiraceae bacterium | reverse complement strand
GGAAAAATGGCCGTCGAAGGCAAGGAATACGTAGTACACGACGGCGATATCATGCACTTCCGGTTCAACGTCTGACGCATCATGGCTATCCATACCCTGATCTTCGATCTCGGCGGCGTTTTGATCGACTGGAACCCGGAATACGTGTTCCGCGAACTTATCCCGGATGCCAGCCGCCGGCAGTACTTTTTCGATCACATCTGTACCCACGACTGGAATGTGGAACAGGATGCCGGCCGCTCATTGGCCGAAGCAACCGAACTGCTGGTTGCGCAATGGCCCGATTGGGAACCCGAAATCAGGGCTTACTACGACCGTTGGGAAGACATGCTGGGCGGCCCCATCCCGGAAACGGTCGAACTGCTACGCCAGATTCGCGACGAAGGGCGCCTGCGCTTGCTGGCACTGACCAACTGGAGTGCCGAAACGTTCCCGGTGGCGCTGGGCAAATACGACTTTCTGCATTGGTTTGAAGGTATTGTCGTTTCGGGCGAAGAAAAAACGCGCAAACCCTTTCCCGAAATTTATCAAATCCTGCTGGATCGTTACCAGGTGGAGCCTGGGAAAGCCGCATTTACCGACGACAACCTGACCAATGCAAAGGCGGGCGAATCGCTCGGTATTCGGGGCATCCATTTTCAGGGCGCGGATGCCTTGCGGCAAACTCTTCTTGATTGGAAGGTACTTGGTTAAGCAAGGATTAGTCTTATCTTTGGCTTCGCCGATCGAAAAAAAACGGCTCCGTCCAATAAGCCGGGCATTTTCGCGGTTAAATGGCGGTTGCGCTGCCTGAATGCGCGCCGTGCGAAGCTAATTGCTATGAAAACAGTACAAGAATTCTTCCTCTTCTGCTCGGGGGTGGAGTCCAGTATTCTGGAGAAATGCCCTTCCGACCGCAACAAGTACGCCGGTATAGGCGCCACCGTGTTTTTCACCGGTGTGCTGGCCTTTATTTCCTCCGGATACGCACTTTACACCGTTTTCGATTCGATCTGGGCAGCCTTGTTTTTCGGGCTCATCTGGGGTTTGATGATTTTCAACCTCGACCGCTACATCGTCATGAGTATGAAAAGTTACGGTCGCTGGTGGCGCGACTGGCTGGTAGCGCTGCCACGTCTGGCATTAGCGGTGCTGCTGGCGCTGGTCATCTCCAAACCGCTGGAAATGAAGATTTTCGACAAGGAAATCCAGGCAGAGCTTATCCAGATGGAGCAGGAAGTATTCAAACAACAGGAAGACCGGGTCAAGGCGCGTTTTCAGGCTCAGATAGATGAACAGCGTGCTCAAATCGTCCTGCTGAAAAACGACATAGCCGCTCAGACGGCCCTGCGCGACACACTCGTGCGCATGGCTGCACAGGAAGCCGACGGCACCGGCGGTTCGGGGCACAAAAACCTCGGCCCCATCTATCGGGCCAAAAAAGCCGACGCCGACCGCGCCCAGACAGAACTGGACGCGCTCCTGGCCACGTCCCTGCCCGCCATTCAGGAAAAGGAAAAAATGATACAGACGATGGAAGCATCGGTGCAGGGCGAGATCGCCGCACTCAACCGCACCCGTTACGACGGGCTGGCCGCGCGGATGGAAGCTTTGAGCCGGGTGAGCGCAGGCAGCCTGGCTATTTTATACACCAGATTGTTCATCACCCTGCTTTTTGTCGCGATCGAAACGGCCCCGATCATGGTCAAACTGATTTCGTACCGGAGCCCGTACGACTATTTGTTGCACGACCACGAACACGTGTTTGAGATGAACAACAAAGAACAGGTGACCCTTCGCGCCAATACCGTTGGCAACAAGCTGAAATTTGAAACGGAAACCGGCGCGTACCGGGTATCTGCCAATATTGCCGCTGAAAAAGCCATGATCGATCAGCAATTGAAAGAAAAACTGGAAGGGCTGAAAAACCAACCGTTCGATTGGAAACTGAGTAAGTAACCGGCATCAGGCCTCGTCGCGAATATCATTCAGCGTTTTGTGTTCCAAAATTGCCAGAGTGGCATCCCGCACCTCGGCAAAGACGCTGTTTATGCTGCAGTTCACCTCGTCGCAATCTTCGCAGCGGCGGTAAAAATTAAGGCTGACGCAGGGCAGCAGCGCAATCGGCCCCTCAATCACCCGGATGACCCGTGCGAGCGGAATTTGTTGCGGCGGGATTTTTAGAAAATAGCCGCCGCCCTTGCCCTTTTTGCTGTCGAGCAAATCGGCTTTTTTTAATTCCAGCAGAATGTTTTCAAGGAATTTGAGCGGGATATGCTTTTGGTCGGCTATATCGCTGATCAGAACCGGCCCCTGCTGGTAGCGCGCAGCCAGATAAGCCAGCGCCCGGATGGCATATTGCGTTTTTTTGGAGAGCATGTTATTTTATTAGTCTACAAGTTCAGTGCACTAAATTTCTTTCCCTACTTTTACACTGGCTGGAAAGGTAAACAGGATTTCCACTTTCATACAGTGCGCATCCCGGTTTTTCCGCCGTTTGATACTCCCTTTTTCATACCAATCTATCCAATTATGAGTCTTCGTTTAGGTGATATCGCACCCAATTTTCAAGCCTCCACAACTGCCGGAGAGATCGATTTTTACGAATACCTGGGCAATGGCTGGGGGATTTTATTTTCCCACCCTGCCGATTACACGCCGGTTTGTACGACCGAATTGGGCCGGACAGCCGCTTTGCAGGAAGAGTTCCGCCGCCGGAATACCAGGGTACTGGCCGTCAGCGTCGATCCCCTCGACAAACACTTCGGATGGGTCAACGATATCAATGAAACGCAACATGTCAGCGTCGATTTCCCGATTATCGCCGACCCCGACCGCAAGGTTTCGACTTTGTACGACATGATCCACCCCAACGCCTCCGAGAACTTCACGGTCCGCTCGCTTTTTATTATCGGTCCCGATAAAAAGGTGAAGCTGATCATTACCTACCCGGCTTCCACCGGCCGCAACTTCCATGAAGTACTTCGCGTGCTGGATTCGCTTCAACTAACTGCCAATTACAGCGTCGCCACGCCGGCCGACTGGCAGCACGGCGAAGATGTTATCGTGGTACCCGCCATTTCTACGGAAGATGCCATTCAAAAATTTCCCAAGGGTGTAAATGTGATCAAACCGTACCTGCGCTACACGCCTCAACCGGATATTGAAAGTTAATTTGGTAGTACATATTTGACAGGGCCTCCCCCGCCTGCTGGCGGGTGGAGGCCGTTTTTTTTATCAAATACCCGACACCGGGGCTTACAATTTTACGGGTTCCGGTACCTGCGCCTGATAGGCGACAATGCCCCCGGTAAGGTTATACAGGTTGTCGTATCCGAATCGCTCTTCCAATTCCCTTATGGCCTTTGCACTGCGGGCGCCGGCCTTGCAATGCACCACAACTTTACGGTCGCGCGCGATCCGGCCGGCTTGTTCCGTAACCGTGGCCAGCGGGATAAGTTCGCCTCCAAGGTTGGCCAGTTCGTATTCATACGGCTCGCGAACATCGATCAACTGGAACTTTTCACCGCGAGTCTGCCAGTCGAGAAATTCTTGCACCGAAAGTTCCCTGATCTTTTTTTCCGCCTTTGGAATACCGCAGAACAGGTCATAATCGACCAGTTGTGTGATGCTGGGATTTTTTCCGTTGAGCGGATTGTCGTCGCGGCGTTTCACCCTGAACGTACGGGTCTCGAAATGGAGCGCGTCGAAAATGAACAGGCGCCCGCTGAGCGGCTCCCCGACACCGTTCACCACCTTGATCACCTCGTTGGCCTGCATACTGCCTATGATGCCGGGCAAAACGCCCAACACGCCCCCTTCGGCGCAACTCGGCACCAGTCCGGGCGGCGGCGGCGAAGGGTACAGGTCGCGGTAATTCGGCCCCAGTTCCCCGTTTTCATCCCGGTAGTTGAACACCGAAACCTGCCCTTCAAACTGGAATACAGAGGCGTACACATTGGTCTTGTCGAGCAATACGCAAGCGTCGTTGACGAGGTAGCGGGTTTGAAAATTATCCGTTCCGTCGGCTACCACGTCGTAGTCTTTGACAATGCTCAGGGCGTTATCTGCCGTCAGGCGCGCGTGGTGGATTCGAATATTGATGTGCGGGTTGAGGGCGGCGAGCCGTCGTTTGGCGGCGGTTGCTTTCCTTTTGCCCACATCGCTGACCTTGAACAACACCTGCCGCTGAAGATTGCTGTCGTCGACCACGTCGAAATCGACGATGCCGATCGTGCCGACGCCCGCCGCGGCGAGGTAGAGTAAAAGCGGGCTTCCCAGGCCACCCGAGCCGATCACCAGCACTTTTGCGGTTTTTAATTTTTGCTGAGCCTCAAGACCAAACTCCGGGATAATGATATGGCGGTCGTAACGGGCAAGTTCCGCTTTATTGAATTGTACGTCTTTGTAAAAAGGCAGGTTTAATGTGTTTGGTTCGGAAAAGTAGTGCCGCTTGCGAATGTGTTATTTCCCCCCTGCGATAGCCGGCACAAAGCTCACGATGGCCTGACCCGACAAACGGGTTTTCTCCTGATCGAGGTCCCGGATGTCTTCATCTCCTACGAAAATATTGAGAAATGTTCTGATTTTCCCTGTTTCGTCGAGCAAATGCTTTCTCAGCAACGGAAAACTGCTGGTCAGATGATCGACCAGTTCTTCCACACTGGCCGCATCGACATCGAGGCGTGTGGCGTTTTCGGTGAATTTGCGGAGGGGCGTCGGAATAATTACGGTTGGCATGGCAAATGTTTGATTGTTACTGCAGAGGAGTTGCTCCGCATGGTTAAGCAAATAAGTATTCAAGAATTTTCTCTTCCTCGAACTGTTGATCGTCGTTGAGCCTCCAGGAAAGCACGTTGCTTCTCCCCCTTTCGTAAACCGAAACAATGACATAGGAAAAATAGGGCTGTGCAGCCTGTCGGTCCGTCTCCGAGGGAATAGCCGGAGAACCCGGGTGAGAGTGGTACACACCCAGCAAATGCAGTTTGTTATCGATGGCGTACTGCTCCGCCCGGAGGTAATCGCGGGGAGAAATTTCAAACCGCCGCCGCTTGTCGCCATTGAGCGAATTGTCGACGATTAGCATGTCCGCCACGATTCGGGTATCGCCCTCTTCCGTTCCAAAAAGAAAACCGCAGCATTCGTCCGGAAAAGTCAGTCTGGCATCCTCCAGGATTTTGTGGTGGGTGTTGGGTTCGATAATCAGCATACCTGATACGTTTTTTATGAAATGACAAGGTGTTAAAGGATAAAAAAAAGCCCCCCGGTAGCGCTACCGAGGGGCATGAAGCTGGAAATGCTTTATTGAATTGGTCAAACACCTTTCAAGCCCCTGATAATACGCATCAGCATGCACATCGGCATCCAACAGCAAACCATGGACTTGTGAAAAGTGTGTTTAGTCATTGTTGTGTTACTTGACGGTGCAAAGGTAAGCATGAAGGACAAATACCCTACCATTTAAGTAGACTTTATTTTTTTCTTCTTTCAGATTACCTGACTAAACATTGGCTTTCAATTACTTACGCCCAGGCATCTGTGAAATCACATGCCGCGCAGCAGATGCTGAGCCAGATTTTTAGCCTGCGAACGCAGTTCATTAACCGCGGTCGACTCCCAAAATAAACCTTTCAGATTGTTTCCGAGGGTAAACAGAGCAGGTACCGGTTGGCCTCCGGAATCCAGCACATTCAAAGTTGACGGACAAACTTCGATTCCCAATTTGAGGTCGTCTTGGGTGATAAGCCCCTTGGTTTGGGCGTTCTTCAAAACGCCTTGCTCCATTTTGTCAATATCTGTCTGCGGCCCGGTGCAATTAATGATTCTTGATACCTCCAGCGTTTTGGATTGACCCGCACGAACGTCCCAAAAACGCACGAGCAGGTGTGCGTCAGTAGGATTAATATCGGTAATGCGTCCGGCGATGGTCGTCAACTGCCCGTCGATTCTGAGTTGTTGCAATTTATCGTGCAGATGCAGGGGGATTCGATGCCTTGCTACGCCCCACAAGTGCCTGATTCTCGCCAGAAACTTTCTTTTTTCCTCAAGACTGAACTGTTGCCAAAGTTGCTGAGACATGTGCCGGACGGAGTCGACAAGCGGTTCGGCAGAAATACCCAGCCGGCGGATCTGTTTGATATGCCGGTTGAAGAGGCCGACTAACTCATTCAATGTCGTTGTAGCCGATATTTCGCGGCTTAAAGCGCTGTACTGCAGACCCGGGTGCCGATGCGGTAAAATATTAAACCCGTTGGGTGAGAGGGCAATGATCCTGCCTTTATGATGATGTTCGAGCAGTCCCAATACCGTGTCGACCATGGTAAGTCCATTTCCCAGGATCAACACCGGATGCGAGGAATCGGCATGCTCCACCGCTTTTTTGCACCAGGGATTTCGAAAATACCGTTCGTCGCTTGCATAGCTCATATTTGCGACGCGCGGGTCGACAGGCAACTGGTTGCCCGTGGCGAGTACGCACAGGTCGGCATGGACTCCGGGGCGGCCGACAAGTTGCAATGCAAAACCGTTCACCGTTTTGTCGAGATCGACTACCTGATCGTCAACTTCTTCCAGAACGATCTTTTTCCCTTGCGCCGCCATTCGGGCTTCGTGCCACAAATCCTTTAAATACGCCCCGTAAACGTTGCGAGGCACGAAAGCGCCTGCCAGCAAACTCCTGTCGATACCCTGATAATCAGGCTGTTGAAGCGTCCAGTTGAGAAAATGGTCCGGATCGTCGGGAAAGGCGCTCATTTTGCCACACGGCACATTGAGCAGATGGCGATCAGAATACGATCCGTAGGCGATACCCTTTCCCCTGTTTTTCTGACAATCGACGATAACAAGGCGGAAAGGCGCGTCAGACATCCGGATAAGGTTGACAGCCACCATTGTTCCGCAAAATCCCGCACCGATTATTCCTATTGTTTTCATGC
>JADZFP010000488.1 GCA_020849825.1 Saprospiraceae bacterium | reverse complement strand
GCGTCTTTTAGGGGAAATGGGGAAATAGCGGACGGGGGGAGTCAGGTCTTTTTGACGTATTGGTTGGCCCGGATGTTTTGAGCGGCGAGTGTGACGGTTTCTTCGATGCGTTTGCGGCGCGTCTCCGCTTGTTTGGCATTGCTGATCCATTCCAGTATGCCTCGTTTGACCGAACGGGGAAAGGCTTCGAAAAAACTTTTGGCTTGCGGGTTGGCATCGAGCGCCGCTTCCAGATCGGTGGGGATCGTGAGGTTTTCGACTTCGTCGAGTGCCGTCCAGGCGCCGTTTTCCCTGGCCAGTTCAACCGCGGCGATGCCGGCCGGGTGCATCAACCCAGCAGCGGAGAGGCGCTCGATTTTTTCTTTGTTGACGCGGCTCCATTTGCTTTTCGGGTTGCGCCGCGAGAAAAACTGGTAAAAACTCTGCTCGTCGCGTTTGTTGGGTGTGCTGTCGATCCAGCCGAAACAGAGGGCGACATCCACCGCTTCATTGTAGCTCAGGCTGGGAACTCCACTGCCTTTGCGGTACAGGATCAGCCAGATGTTTTTTTCGGTAGCGTGGTTGTCGAGCAGCCCTTGGCGCCAGGCATCGGGAGAAGAGGGGTAAAAAGTGGCTTGTCCGTCTTTGCGTTCCATTGCAATCGTTGTTTACTCCGGATCATCCAGCCGGATACCTTCCGATTCCAGAAAGTCAGCGACACAAAAAACAACGCCATCCAGTAGTTCCACGGGCTTGTCCCAGTCGCAAATAACCCAGTCCTGATGACGCTCAGCGATCAGAATTTTGCGCGTGGAGGTAAAAATCCAGATCACTCGTTGCGTACCGAAATCCAGCGTTTTTTGGGTTTTTAATTGTACATAGACATCAATGCCGGGATAATCGGCAAACTCGACCTCGGTATCAACTTCGACCACAAGGCGTGCAGGTACGCTGGCGTAGCGATTCCCGATTTGATCCGGAGTAAGATTGCTTTTTTCAAAAACAGCCAGATCGTGCGATGTATTGGTCTTGTGTGAAATATGGCTCCCGATTTCCCCGGTTCCGATCCAGTATCGTTTTTCCTCCAGACCTTTGATAAGTAGCCGGGTAAGCCAGGATTTCAGAATCCATTGCAGTAGACCATCAGCCATAATGTCTTCCCTGGTTTTTTTGCCATTGAGCACATCGCGGTAACCTTTGTAATACACCGGTTGGCCCTCGATTGTCTCTTTTACGAGATAATCAGGCACTTTTCTGACGCGGCGTTTTTTTTCAGCGGTACCCATGGCTGGCTATTGTTTGACAAATATACAAATTTACCCCGCAACCAGTTCCCGCGCAGTGGTCAGGGCGGCATCGCTGGGCGGGTTTCCGCTGAGCATAACGGCGATTGAGCGCACGCGTTCGTCATCGTTCAGCAGACGGACATTGGTGACGGTGCGGTCGGTTTCCACTTTTTTAAACACGAAATAATGGCGGTCGGCGCGGGCGGCGATCTGCGGCGTGTGGGTAATGCTGACGACCTGGTGGCGTTCGCTCAGTTCGCGCAGGATGAGGCCCATTTTGAGGGAAACGTCGCCGCTGACGCCCGAGTCAATCTCGTCGAAGATGAGGGTGGGCAGGGGGATGGCGTCGGCCACGAGGCTTTTGGTGCAAAGGGTGAGGCGCGACAATTCGCCGCCCGAAGCCACGTCCTTGATTGGCAGGAAGCGGCTGCCAACGTTGCTGGCGAAGAGAAACTGCACGTCGTCGGAGCCGGTAGGCCCCAATTGCCCGACAGGTTCCACGGATACTTTCAGGCGGGCGTGGGGCATCGACAACTGGGCGAGCATGGATTGCACTTTTTCCTCAAATCCGCTCACTACCGACAGCCGGCGTTCGTGCAGACTGTCGGCAATGCCGTGTAGATGGCGTTCCTGAGCGGCCAGTTGGCGTTCCAGTTCGGCGATGGCTTCGCCCAGGTCGGTGAAGCCGCCGAGTTGCTGTTCGAGGTCGGACTGCAGTTGCAGCAATTCGGCCACGGAGCCCAGTCCGTGTTTTTTCTGGAGTTTGTAAATGGTATTGAGGCGCTCCTGTACTTCCAGGATCTGTTGCGGGTCGTGTTCGGTGGCTTCGGTGATGCGGTCGCATTCTTTGGCCAGGTCCTGCAGTTCGACTATGACCGATTCGAGGCGTTCGCTCAGGCCCGACAGATCGGCCGATACCTTGCGGGTAGCTGACATGGAGCGTTGTATTTCAATAAGTTGCCCCAGAATACTTTGCTCGTTTTCGGAGAGGTAGTTGAATGCGGCGCCGTAGGTTCTTTTGATGTCTTCGGCGCTGCTAAGGCGGGCCAGTTCGGTTTCCAGGGTATCCTGTTCGCCATCGGCGAGGCCGGCTTTTTGGAGTTCTTCGAGTTGAAAACGGACGAAATCCAGTTCCTTGGCGCCCGACTGGCTGGCTTCCCGCAAGTCGGCCAGTCGGCGGCGGTCGGAGGAATAGCGCCGGTAGCCGGCCTGGTATTCCTTGAGCAATGCCTGGTTGTCGGCCAGTGCGTCGATCATCCGGAGCTGGAAATTGACGTTGTGGATGTCGAGCACGTCGAATTGCTGATGCAGGTCGATGAGGGCCTCGGTGAGGCGCTGTAGTACCTGGTTGTTGACGGGGGTATCGTTGACGAAAGCGCGGCTTTTGCCGTTGGGCACTACTTCGCGGCGCACGACGACTTCGTGGTCGTAATCCAGTTCGTGTTCTTCAAAAAACTCGCGCAGGTCGTATTTCGCCACATCGAACTCGGCTTCCACCACGCATTTTTCCTGATCGTTGTAGAAGGTCTTGCTGTCGGCGCGCTCGCCCATGACCAGGCCGAGCGCGCCGAGCAGAATGGATTTTCCGGCGCCCGTTTCACCGGTAATGATGGTGAGACGTTCGGAAAAGTCGATTTCCAGTGCGTCGATGAGCGCGTAATTGCGAATACGGAGGCGTTTCAGCATAAGGGCAACCCGGGTATGGTAGAACGCAAAAGTAGTGTATCGCAAGCGTCTGACGCTCACCGAGTTGACATATTTTGTTTTAAATATTCAAATCTCTGCACTCAAATCCTCGTATTCTCAAATCCTCATCCTTTCACTTTCCGGCCCGAGGCTGTGCGGCTCACTTGTTTGTAGCTGCCTTCGCGTTTGAGGTTGACGAGCAGTCGCGGAATCACATCGGAGTCGGTCTGGAATTTTTCGCCGGCATAGGTCACGGTACCCGATCGGCGGTTCCATTCCGAGGCCAGCAGCTGGTATTCGCCGCTGATTTTCGGATTGGGGCCGAACATGAGGTAATGGGTGTCGTCTTTGTTTTCGAAGCTGATGGCGAAGTGATCGTCTTTGGGCCGGAACAGGAATACGCCCGGGGTGCCGCGGCGGAAGTGGATTTGTTGCACTTTGCGACCGTTGCGGATTTTAATCTCGCCGCTGGAGATATTGACCCGGCTGTTTTCATCGATGTTGCGGTAGATCGTGAGGTCGTCGGAGAGGTAGAACTGTACGCGTTTCAGGTCGTTGTCGGTCCAGTTTTGCGTCTCGTAGAGCTCGCGGGAAAAGGGGGTGAGGGTGGGGCTGCAGGCGCCGAGCAGGCCGATGGCGCCCAGAAGCAAAAGGTAGGTGGCACGCATGGTTTGAACTGATTTTTGCTGCAATTACGCGTGAAATCTGCGATTGGCTGTGCCCCGGGCGGCAGTTTAACGCCATTTTATCACGGCTCGTTAGCGGATTGTTACGGCCCGTGTTCAGGGTTCGTCTTCTTTGCTTTTCGGATGCGCCTGGTCGTACACCTTTTTGAGTTTTTCGATGCTGTTGTGGGTGTAGATCTGGGTGGCGGCGAGGTTGGCGTGGCCCAGCAATTCCTTGATGGCGTTGATGTCGGCGCCGTGGTCCGACAGGTGGGTGGCAAAGGAGTGGCGCAACACGTGCGGGCTGCGTTGTTCGGTCGTCGTCACCATCGACAGGTATTTGTGCACCACCGAGTAGATGCTTTCCGGGCTCATGCGGGCGCCTTTGCGGTTGAGGAGCAGCCAAGGCTCCGCGGCGCCGGGGTAACTTTTTTCGCGAAGCGGCAAATACTGTTCGATCAGGCGCGCCAGATAATGAGCAAAGGGTACGATCCGTTCTTTTCCACCTTTACCCTGCACCCGCAGCACAAAACGGCCGGGGTCGATGTCGTTGATTTTGAGCAACGACAACTCGCTTCTGCGCAGGCCGGTGGCATAGAGCATTTCGAGAATAAGGCGGTCGCGCTGACCGGCATAATCGGCAGGGAAATCAATCCGGGTAAACAGATGGTTCACCTGCGGTTCGGGCACAAAAACCGGCAGGCGTTTACCGGTGCGGGGCGCCACGACTTTTTTGAGCGGGTCGTGCTTGATCAGGCGCCGTTTGCGCAGGAGCCGGAAATAGCTTTTGAGACACGACAAGCGGCGGTTGATGCTGCGCGGACTTTGACCGGCTTGCATTTGTTGCACGATCCAGGCGCGAATATGGCCGTGCCGGACCACCGCGACGGAATCCACTTGCTGGCTGTCGAGAAAAGCGATGAATTGCGACAGGTCGCGCCGGTATGCCGCCAGGGTATGGGGGGAGAATCTGCGTTCGAGGGCGAGGTATTGGTAAAAACTGTCTTCGTAAAACATGTTGCGCTTTCCTGCCCCAAAATCGGGAAAATCCGCGACATGCGCCGCTTGCCTGATTATCTTTGTGCAAGACAAGGCTTCCGGCTGCCTTGATTTTTCAGGTCTCTAAACAACATTTTAACCATGAAACCCGACGCCG
>JADZFP010000487.1 GCA_020849825.1 Saprospiraceae bacterium | reverse complement strand
TGCGTATGAAGCGGTATTGCTTTATGAACTAAAAAAGCTGGACCTGAAAGTGGAGGCTCAGGTACCATTACCGCTGGTTTATGAGTCCATCTCCATGGAGGTAGGCTATCGAATTGACATTCTGGTTGAAAAAAGGTCATTATTGAGGTGAAATCTGTCGAAAACCTCCTGGAGGTGCATCACAAACAATTGCTGACTTACCTCAAATTGTCCGGGATCAAACTGGGATTGTTGGTTAACTTCAACACTTCGGATATCAGTAAAAGCATATTTCGCAAGGTGAATCAACTGTGAGCTTGTTTCCCGCGGATTGACGCAGATTTTTTCGCAGATTTAGCAGACTTACCCTGTGGTTTTGATCTGCGAAATCTGCGAAAAAATCTGCGTCAATCTGCGGGAAACACTACTTACCCAGCAACTGCACCACCAGTTCTGCCGCCGCCGCGCCGGAATTTTGTTGCTGGCCGGTGATCAGGTTGCCGTCCTGAATCGCGTAGGATGAAAAAGGCGCCGCCACTTTGAACGTGGAGCCTTCGATCTTGCGCGCCTCCGTTTCGATGCGGTAAGGCTGTATTTTTTGTCCGACGGCCTGATCGGCAAACTCTTCCTCGGCATCGGCAAAACCCGTCCAGGTTTTTCCTTTGACGAGCAATTCGCCGTTCGATTTTTTAGCCTCCAGCAGCAGCGTGGTGGAGTGGCAGACCGCCGCCGAGGGCTTGCCGCTTTCATAAAATGCGGCAAACAGTTTTTCCAGATCGCTATTGCCCCGGAAAGTGTACATCGGTCCCTGGCCGCCCATGAGGAAGATGGCTACGTAATCGGCGGGGTTCACGTCGCTCAGTTTTTTCGTGTTTTCCAGCATCTGATTGAACCACTCCTGCTGCATATAGCCCAGCGAAATCACGTCGTGGGCCGAGTAGCCGCTGGCATCGGTGGGGTTGGAATAGCCGTCCATCATCAGCTTGCCGCCTTCGGTGCTGACGAGTTCCACTTCGTAGCCTGCTTCCTGAAAAACGCGCAGCGGGTGCGTCAGTTCGGCCGCCCAGAAGCCAATAGGCCAGCCGGTTTGTTGCGAGGTGGAGGGCGAACTGGCGACCATCAGGATTTTGCCCTTGTAGGGCGCGCCGTGAAAATGAACGTAGGATTGAACTTCGGTTACCATACTCGTTGTGTTTATTTTTTTGACAAACTTATGGGCGGCATCTATATTTGCCGCGATACTGACCCAAAAGTGCAATACTAAGTTTTGTGAAAGTAAACTGTCTGTCAACTACTTATACAGCATGCCGGACTTCATCTATAAAGGAAAGGTGTATTACAACCCCGTCCAGCTGGTCATGGAGCAAATCGGCGGCGTATGGAAAATGCCAATTTTGTGGCGGCTGAAAGACAAGACCATGCGGTACAACGAGTTGCGGAAAATCCCGCACATCTCCGATAAAATGCTCACTACGCAGTTGCGGGAACTGGAAGCCGACGGGTACATTAACCGCGAAGTTTATCCTGTGGTACCGCCCAAAACGGAGTATTCGCTTACGGAAAAGGGGAGGCAGATCATTCCGCTGATCAACCAGATAAGGGAGTACGGACTGGCGATCGCGGAGCAGGAAAGTAAAAATGATTGATTAACAGCTATTTGCAAACAAAAACACATCCAAGCCAATGCTCAAAAAGCACCTGACGCTTGTCTTCATTGCACTCGGCGTCGTATTCCTCGCCATTTCGGCATATCACTACCCCGGCGGCTCCGACGCCGATCCTACTGCTGTCGGCTACAACTGGCGGCATAATTATGTGAGCAACCAGCTCAACCCCGTAGCGGTGAACGGGATGGCGAACACGGCCCGTCCCTGGGCTATTGTCGGGGTTTTGTTGTTCAGCACTGGTTTCGGCGTCTTTTTTTACCGGTTTTCGGAACGGATAAAGGTAAAAAGCGCGGCCAGGGTGTTCAAATACCTGGGGCCCGCCGCTGCATTTGCGGCTTTTTTGGTTGTCATTCCGTCGCAACACGACACGATGGTTACACTTTCGGGCACGCTCATGCTGCTGGTGTTTTTTTACATCACCGTTTTTGTACTCAAATCGAGGTTGCTCGGTTGGAAGATCGCCTCGGTTGTTTTTCTCCTGTTTTTCTACGCCACCTTTTACATATACTATACCCACTCCTGGATGGAACACATGCCGGTGCTGCAAAAGACCTTACACCTCGTAAAAATTGTGTGGGTGCTGGGGCTGGAATATTTTACCCGAAAAGAAGATTTCGAGCATATCACCTAACAAACTCATCGTTTTCAACGGATTACAAACTCCACCCTCCGGTTCCGGACGTCGTTGCCATCTTTTACAACAGGGCGGGTATCGCCGTACCCGACAGCAGTGATGCGTTGGGCGGCCACGCCTTTTTTGACGAGATAACTGGCCACTGCGCGGGCGCGGAGTTCGGAAAGTTCCTGGTTTTTGGCGGTGTCACCCACCTTGTCGGTATGCCCTTCGATGCTGAGGCGCAGTTCGGGGTTGCGCAGTAAAAAGGCAGCCAACCGGTCGAGTTCGGGCATCGATTCCGGCAGCATTTCGGCTTTGCTTTTCACAAAATGGATGTTTTTGGGCAGGTATTTTTCAAGCGTATCTGCACTGACCGGCGCTGGCTTGGGCGCCGGGGCATTGGCAACGGGTTTGGGTTGCACCCGGGTTTGCGTTTGGGCGGGTTTGGGTTGGGTAGCCGGCTTTTGAACGACAGGTTTGACCGCTGGGGGCGTTTGAGGTTTGGGCTGAACCGCGGCGGCCGGGGGCTGGAAAAAATACCGGCTGTCGATCACCTTGTCGTTGTAGCCGAATGTGCCGCCAAAAATGGGTTCTTCGCCCGGTAATTGCCAAAACAGCTGGATTTCGCCTTCGAACATGCCATTGTAATAGTCGACTTGCAAATCGTACAATTGGCCGGCTTCGAGCCAGATTTTGCCCGAAAAAGGTTTGGAATCGTTGAGGTACCAGGCATCGATCACGAGCCGGTTGCCGATGCGCACGCGACTACCGTCGTCGACCTTGGCGCGAAAGAGGTATTCGCCGGTTTTGGGCGCTTTGAGCTGACCCGTCCAGCGGATCGAAAATTTATTGGGTTGCATGCCCGGTGCGGGCGCGACGTTGTCCCACGTGAAATTGATCTGGGCATCGGTACGCGAAAACACTTTGCGGTCGAACCTTTCGCCGTCGTAGTATTCGCCCAGCAAACCTTGTTGCCCGTAAGCCGTTGTAACAGCGGCAATACCCGTCAGAAGTGTGAAGAGCATGTTTTTCATAGCCAGTTCGTGTTTTTATTTTCCATCGCAAATTGGGCCTCCTGCCTCCTCGCCCCAAAATGCTTCGATACAAGACCCGCTTTTTTCGATAGAGGTTACATGGGGAGTGATGAGTGATGAGCCAAGAGTAATGAGTATTTTTTGCCCCTGCGTTCCCCCATTAGCACATTTATCACATTAGCACATTCCCCCATTAGCACATTAGCACATTTATCACATTAGCACATTAGCACATTAAAAACATGTGGACCGAATCTGACAACTCCCTGCATTCCACTTTTCGTTTCCGCAACTTTGCCGAGGCGTTCGCCTTCATGACCCAGGTCGCATTGCTGGCGGAAAAACTCAACCATCATCCCAACTGGAGCAATGTGTGGAATACCGTCGACATCCGGCTAAACACCCATGATGCCGGCAACGTAGTGACCGACAAGGACCGTGTGCTGGCGGAAGGTATTTCCGTGATTTATAAAAAATACAAGTAGTAGCGGCGGGCTCATTCGTCCGGCTGCCCCGAAACCCTTCCGAATAAAGTTTCACGCAAAGCCGCAAAGACCGCCAGGTGGCAACTTCCTTGCGCGCTTTGCGACTTTGC
Organism: Saprospiraceae bacterium; assembly: GCA_020849825.1. Lineage (GTDB taxonomy): Bacteria > Bacteroidota > Bacteroidia > Chitinophagales > Saprospiraceae > M3007. Next base: position 1,295 of record JADZFP010000487.1, on the reverse strand, counting down.
GTGACATAATATTTATGTGATTTTGGGCCTAAAGAGGCGCCATTACTCGTCTTTCAAGACAAGTTTTCGCACGGTATTGCCATACTGAGACGTGAATTGCAGCATATAAGCGCCTCGCGGGAGGTCGCCGACGTACAAACGTGTGCGGTCGTTCACCATTTCCCGACGCAAAATCCGGCCGGCGGCGTCAACAAGGGTGAGGGTGGCATTGGTGTTGTCGGGCAGCCGAATATCCACGTGCGTGCGGGCCGGGTTGGGCGAAATCTCCACCGGGAGTTGCGGTATCGGTTCGGGCGACGACAGCGGGGTACAGCCCGGCACATCGCTCCACACGACGGTAATCTGGACGCCCAGCGCATCCACGAAATTCGGGCACTCGCCGGGCGAAGCCGTGAGCCAGTATTCGCCGGGGCCGGAAAGTTTGAGCGTATCGTCGTTGGCGCCCGGGATCGGGTTGGGGCCGTTGTACCAGGTAAAATTGGTCGTGTAGGGCGGTAGTGCAATCAGAAAAGCTGGCTGGTTTTGGCAGATGATCATTTCACCTTCCGGCCCGACATCGAAGAACCCGTCTGAAAGCACCGTCACCGGCAGAAACGCCAGGCCATCGACCAGTACTTCGGCGCTTTGTTCGGTACAACCATTCAACGTAGCGGATACGGATACATAAAAAGGCACGTCGTCGGCACTGACTTGCAGGGTTGGCCCTGTAGCGCCGGGTATCGGCTGGCTCGTGCCATTGGGGAAAGCCCTGCTGTACCATTGGTAAGCGTCGTAGGTCTCGGTGCTCAATGTAGTTGTACTCAAGGGGCACAACAGCGTGTTGCCGCTTACAGCAGGGGTGAATGCGCATTGCGCGCCGGCGGGCCGGAGCAACAGAAATAGTCCGGCAAACAAGAAGATTGGTTTCATAACAAGAGTGTATTTATCTGTTTGACCGTACAGACAGGGAGCAACAGCCCGGCGGTTGCCCCGATCGCTCTTTTAAAACTTTTTTAACAAGCGCGGTAGCGCCACTGTAGCGCCGCTGTAGCGCCGCTGTAGCGCCGACCTCTAGGTCGGCGATGCTGAGAGAAGAAATGTACCGCGATTAATAGCCAAAGCTACTATCATAAATTTTAGGGTAACTACCGACTGTAGCAATATAGCATTATCGCGGTACGCTACTGCCCTCAAACTCGCCGACCTGGAGGTCGGCGCTACAGGGCGGCGATGCTGAGAGAAGAAACAACCCGCGATTATCAGTCAAGGCTCCAATCGGTATTTACAATTTGGAACTATATAGCATAATCGCGGTA
>JADZFP010000486.1 GCA_020849825.1 Saprospiraceae bacterium | reverse complement strand
TGGGTATTACCCCACGATCATGATGGTTTGCCCGGATGACAAAAAGGTATACGAATCGGGGCAGTTGGGCACTTCCGGACTTTGGTCTTTCAAAGAACAAAAGTGCGTGGCCGTGCCGGTGAGTTACCAGGTCAATAATGTGAAAAGTGTGAAGTGTTTCGGAACCAACACCGGGGCAATCGATATTGCTCCAGGTGGCCCTCCTCCGCCATTTACCTACTTGTGGAGCAATGGCGCAACCTCACAGGATTTGAACAACGTACCGGCCGGTACTTATACCTGCGTCATTACAGGCAGCAACGGCCAGTCGGCAACCACTGATCCGATTGAAGTGGAAGGGCCCGGCGAACCGCTATCGGTCGATGTTGTTGAAACGACGCCCGTCGGTTGCAACGGTATATTGGGCTCTATCACCGTGCAAGCCAACGGCGGCTGGAATGACAATTATACTTACGTCTGGACGGGGGGCCAACAAGGCGAAACGGCGTTCAACCTGCCCGCCGGCAACTATACCGTTTCGGTCACGGATGCCAATGGCTGCACAAAAACGCTGACGGCCAACCTGCCACCGGCTACACTGCCCACGGCATCGATTGCCACGCCATCGACAATCACTTGTACCCAGCCCTCCTTCCAGTTGAACGCCACGGCTTCCTCGCAAGGAGATGAGTTTGAGTACCAGTGGTTTGCCAACAACGGCGGTAATATCGTCTCGGGCGGAACAACCATGACGCCAACGATTGATGCCGCTGGTACTTACGTGATCCAGGTGACCAATACCCAGACGACTTGTAAAACCTTCGCCAACGTACAGGTTACAGCCAATATCGCTGCTCCAACCGCTTCCGCAGGCCCGCAAATGACCGTTTCCTGCCCGCAGCCTACGGCAACTTTGCAAGGCTCCGGCTCGAGCGGAAGTTCCATCAGCTATCTTTGGACGGCCAGCAACGGTGGAAATATCGTTTCCGGCGCCGGTACCCTCGCGCCGGTAGTGAACGGTGTTGGTAACTATACTCTCAAAGTGACCGATGCCACCAACGGCTGTTCTTCTACTTCCACCACTTCCGTGACCGGCTTCAACACGCCACCCTCCCTGGCAACTGCCGGCGGCACGATTTCCTGCGCTGTTACCTCTGTGGTACTGAATACTACAACCGGCGCATCCGATCCCGGATTTAGCTGGACGGGCCCCAACGGGTTTACTTCAACGCAGCAAAGCCCGACCGTCACGGCTGCCGGTGATTACACACTCTCCGTACTTGACTCTGTATCGGGTTGCACCGCTACGGCTTCCGCTACTGTAGTGGCCAATAACACAGCGCCCGGCGCCACCGCTACCGGCGGTACTTTAACCTGTGTGGTGAATTCCGTTACCTTGAATGGTACGACCAATGGTACCGACGTTTCCTTCGCCTGGACGGGTCCCAACGGATTTACTTCCACGGCCCAAAATCCGAGCGTAGCAGATGCCGGAAACTATGTGCTGGTGGTACTGGATTCGACCAATAGCTGCACCTCCACGGCTACTGCCGTTGTTTCAGCCAATACTACTGCCCCGACAGCCAGCGCGATGACGCCTGGGAACCTCAACTGCAACGCCAGCCAAATCCAGTTGAATGGTACGGCTTCTTCGCAGGGGACTAACTTCTCCTACAACTGGACAACGGGTACCGGTAATATCGTATCGGGAGGAACCTCTCTTACGCCGCTGGTAGATGCCACCGGAACCTACACCCTCGAAGTGCTGAATACCGCCAATGGCTGTACCGCCACAGCATCGACTGCAGTGGCGCAAAGCCCCGCGGTCAGCGCTGCCATTACCGGTCAAACCAACATCAGTTGCTTCGGCGGCTCCAACGGGACGGCAGTTGCCGCTGCAACCGGCGGAAACAACAACTACACTTACGTATGGAGCAACGGCGCCTCTTCTGCCTCCATTGAAAACCTCGTGGCAGGCACATACTATGTCACCGCGATCGACGGAGAAAACTGCTCTTCTTCGGCAACAGTGCTCATCACACAGCCGGACCAACTCGCGGTGAACGCCACTGCAACCGCTCAGTCGGCTAATGGCGTCAACGACGGTACCGCTACCGCCAATCCAAGCGGTGGTACGGCTACCTACCAATACCTTTGGAGCAACAGCGCAACCACTCAAACGATCTCCGATCTTGCTCCGGGCGTTTACTCCGTCTCCATAACGGATGCCAATGGTTGCATTGCCGTCCAAACCGTCACTGTCAATGCTTTCAACTGCGCGCTTTCGGCTTCTATTTCCGGCGCAAACGTTACGTGTGCAGGCGCAGCCAACGGCGCTGCGGCAGTAAGCCTGGTCGGCGGCGCTGATCCGGTGAGCTATGTATGGAGCAACGGCGCCACAACCGCCAGCGTTGAAAACCTTGCTCCCGGTGAGTTTAGTGTAAATATCACGGATGCCAACAACTGCCCGGCTACCTTGAATATCTCGATTGTGGAGCCCGCGGCCCTGGTTGTAAACGCCACGTCGACGCATGAATCGACCTCCGGCGCCAACGATGGTACGGCAACCGCCAATCCGACCGGCGGCACAGGAGACTATACTTACCTGTGGAGCAACAACGAGACCACACAAAGCATCTCCGGCCTGGCGCCCGGCTTGTACACCGTTTCTGTCACCGATGGCAACAACTGCTTATCCGTTCAGACGGTCACCGTCAATTCTTTCGATTGCGCTATTTCGGCGGTTATTACCGCGACGAACGTCAGCTGCTTCGGCCTGAGCAACGGTATCGCCATCGCGGTGCCCGTCGGCGGTGCAGCTCCTTTCGATTATCTGTGGACCAATGGCGCCACGACATCGACCAATGCCCAACTCTCGGCAGGTACTTACGGCGTAACCATCACGGATGATAACGATTGCCCGACAGTGCAGACCATTACCATTACGGAACCGCAGGCGCTCAGCCTCGGCGTAGTTTCAGTCAATGGCGTCGTTTGCGAAGACGATCCTTCCGGCTCGGCTGAAGTAGCGGCCACGGGCGGTACGAGTGATTATCAATACCTCTGGAGCAATAATGCAAGCGGTCCGGTTGCTACCGGCCTTGTTGCCGGCGACTATTCGGTTGTCGTAACCGATGCCAACGGCTGTTCGCAACAAGTCAGCGTTTCGATCACAGCCAATGACACGGAAGCGCCTTCGATTTCGCTGCAACACGTAACCATTGCGCTGGGCGCCGACGGTACAATCGAACTCAACCTGCAGAACCTGCTGGCTACGGCTTCCGACAACTGCGCCTTGTCGGGCGTTGTCATCAACCCTGCCGTGTTTGATTGCGATCAATTGGGCGAACACGAAATCATGGTAACGGCTACCGACGAATCCGGAAATGCCACTTCGGCCACCACAACTGTTGAAGTTGTCGATAACCTCTCGCCTGTTTTGACTTGCCCGGCAAGCATTACGCAATGCGCAGAAGACAATATCGTCAATTACACTTCTCCGGTGGCAGTCGATAACTGCCTGGCAGAAGGCGGCGGCTGGAATCTTCAGGCCGGCTTGCCCAGTGGCTCCGAATTCCCTGTTGGCGTGACGACCCAAACCTACACCTACACCGACCCAAGCGGCAACACAGGCGCCTGTTCTTTCGATGTCATCATTCTAACACCCGCCAATATCGCTGTGGCTTCTGTGTTTGACGACTTCAACAGCCAGGGTATTGGTTCTATCGACATCACCGTAACCGGCGGAACGGCTCCGTACGACTACAAATGGTACAAAGACGGGGTTTCCTTCTCCAATACCGAAGACCTCGGCAATCTGAACGCCGGCGTATACTTCGTTGAAGTCACCGATGCCAATGGATGCCTGGTCAGCAGCAATGAGATCGTTATCAACAATACTTCAGTGACGGTTGAGCCGGAATGGCTGCGTGGCGTACAATTGCGTCCCAACCCGACCAGCGGTATTACGCGGATTGTATTTGCCGCCGCGCCCGACAAGGCATTGGACATCTTCCTGAGCGATGCCACCGGACGTATCGTAATGCAACAATCAGCCGATTATCAGTCGATGGTTGAACTGGATTGCTCCGGCCTGGCCGATGGCGTATACTTCGTACAGTTCCGCACCGGACAAGAGTTCGGGGTGAGACGACTCGTGGTCAGCCATTGATCATGCCCGTTCCATAAACAACAAGCGCCGCTTCGGATTCGACCGAAGCGGCGCTGTTTTTTTTACGCGCTTAATCAGGAATTACTTGAACGAGAACGATTTGAAAAAAGTCTCCCGTTCCTTTTTGGTTTCCTTGTTGTCGGCATCAAGCAATGCGTAGTTGTACACGATGACCACGTCGTCAATCACAAAAACACGGTGGTAATGCGTGTGGTCGACAGCGCCCTCCTTGGTCGAAACAAAAGCCCGGCCTTCATGGCTTTTTTCTTTGATAACCTGCGATTCGCCAGCCTCCCGTTCGAGCGATCCGACAAAGCCGCGGATAAAACCATCGTAAAATTCGTCCATCTGATCGGCGGGCAGGTCTTTGATCATATCCATTCGCTGCACAACGACGTACATAAGGCCGTTGTCGGACAAATAATTGTAAGCCTGCATATCCGGCCCGTCGCTTTCCGCCTCCGGCTCACCGGGGAACGACAAGGTTGCAATGTCTCTCAGATCCTGTTTGACCCATTCCTGGGCGCCAAGAGGAGTAGAAAAAAGGCAGAAAAGGGTTGCAACAAGAAAAAATACATTTCTCATGGTATGAATTGGGTTGATGAAAAAAAGTTTTGTTCGTTAAACGCCGGCAACAAGAGCCAATTGCGCCGCATTTGGCCGCCTTACCCTTTGGCTCGTTCCAGTTCCACTTCCCGCCGTTCGATGGGCGGTATGTTTTTGACGACCATTTGCATGGTGTTGCGTATACGCTCTTCAAACAAGACCATTTTACCTTTTTTCAGGTTGTCGATGGTCTCCTGCGTATAATGCCGTACGGTAATCAGTTCGAGATCGGTTTCGGTTTTAACCTTGAACTCGTCCGAAACGTCTTTGATAAATTTGGCCACCCGGTCGGCGATATTCGGTA
>JADZFP010000485.1 GCA_020849825.1 Saprospiraceae bacterium | reverse complement strand
AACGGATAGAGCGCCTTTGGACACCCTTGCCTGAAACTTGCCGATGGCTTTCAAAAAGCGATCGAAAGCGATGGGTTTCAACAGGTAATCCGTCACGTCCTGCTCGAAACCATCCAGGGCAAACTCACGAAAAGCGGTGGTCAGAATTACTTCCGGGCGGCGGCGCAGCGATTGCAAAAACTCGAGTCCGCTCAGCCCAGGCATTTGAATATCCAGAAAAAGCAGGTCGATTTTTCGGGTTTGCAAGAACTCGAAGGCCTTCACCGGGTTCGTGAATTTCCCGGCGATCGCGAAACCTTCCAGCCGACCGAGGTAGTTGGCGATGATATCGGTTGCAATGGGCTCGTCGTCGACGATCAGGCATTGATAACTCATCAGAAGTCGATTTGAAGTGCTACGAGGTAGTTTTCCTTACCCTGGATTTTCTGCAAGCGATGTTTTTCCGGATATAGGAGATGTAGCCTTTTTTCCACGTTTTTCAATCCCAGGCCGTTAGCGCTGCGCAAATGCGTCAGGGTAGGCGAGGGGGCGGGAAAATGGCTGTTTTCTACCTGAAAATACAAGCTCTTGTTTTTTTGATAAAGGTCAATTTTGATCCGGATTCGTTCGCCGCTTGCAGTTGAGGCGTGTTTAAAGGCGTTTTCCACAAAGGGCAACAGGATCAGCGGGGCGATGTGGCAATCCCTGGGGATTTCCTCCGCCCGGATTTGCAGATCAAGGCGTTCGGCACTATACCGCAGGCGTTCAAGGGAGATGTATTGCCCGATCAGGTCCCATTCCTTGTAGAGCGGTATTTTTTCGTCGCTGCATTCATATAAGATAAAATCGAGCAAGCTACTGATTTTCAGGATGTAATCGCCGGTGTGCGGTGATTGCTGAAGGGCCAGCCCGTAAAGGTTGTTCAGCGTATTGAACAAAAAATGCGGGTGAATCTGTGCACGGAGAAATTGTAGCTCCGCATCCCGTTTTTCTCCGCTCAATTGTTGTGCAAGACGGTCTTTCCGGTCCCAATCATGTATGATTTTCAGGCATACGCCCAGGGCGATGACGCTATAGTCGCGAATCAGGTTTTTGGAAAACTTGGCCATGGGCATGCGAATGTCTTCCTGATAAAAAAACATGTAGTACCAATGGGTCCATTCCAGCCGGAATAGCAGAACAAGGATACAAATCACGCCGCTGAGCATCCAAAACAGGGCTTTTCGCCTGCGCCAGAGCAGTTGAGGCACCAACACATACGCGATCAAATAAAAAGGAAGCGCAATGACCGGCAGATACCAGATTGTCTGCCGGAACAACTCCTGTTTGTCGTCGTAATGCGGCCAATTGGCCAGAATTTCCACGGCGGCGTAGGCAGACCAGAGCAGGATGTGCAGCAGTAAGCGTCGAAATTGCATGAGCCAAAGATAATCAGGCATTTAACGAGTTAAAGCCATCGGCGACAGACGACCCGTTTCGTCGCCGAACGGCGCCCTCTTGTCGCCCAATACCAGGCGTCGCCGAACTCACGGCTTTTATTTGCAAAAACTTCTACTCAGTCAAAGTTTCCTTAACTGATTTTCCCAAATCTGAAAAATTGCCCCATTGTTCACTAAAAAATTCAGTTCATGACAAAATTGCTTTCATACGCTACAACCTTTCTGCTGCTCTGTTTATGGTATTGCTGCAACAGCCCGTCAGCATCCACGAAACAGCCGACAGCGGCTGCAAACGCTCAATTGCCGGAGATCGGCGGGCCATTTGAAAACCGGGAATTCTTTTTTATCGGTATGCCCGACGACATCGGCTCGGCAGATACCAGCGCGGGCTGGGCGCAACCGGGTGCGCAAAAACTCGTGATCTCCGGCACGATTTACCATCGCGACGGGCGCACGCCGGCGCCGGGTGTCATCTTGTATTATTATCACACCGACAAAAAAGGCGTTTACGCTGACAGAGATGGTCTCGACCGCCGGGTTGCCCGTCATGGATACCTCCGCGGCTGGGTCAAATCGGATAAAAACGGAAGGTATGCCATTTACACTTCACGTCCTGCGCCTTATCCCGGCTCGGAACAGGCGGCTCATATTCACCCGGCGATCAAAGAGCCCTGCATCAACCAGCCATATTACATCGATGAGTTTGTCTTTGACGACGACAGGCTGCTCACCACGGCGCAACGCAACCGGATGGAAAACAGGGGAGGGAGCGGCATTTTAAGGGTTACTACCAAGGGGGATCTTCAGACAGTTCGTCACGACATCGTTCTCGGGTTGAATGTACCCGACCATCCGGCAGCGCATCAGACAAATGCAAAAGGACTCGAAATAGGTCTCGACCAGCCGTCTTTCATGCCTTTTCACGCCTACGGTCCGGATAAAGGGTCGAGGGCTTGCCCGGTTTGCAAATATGGCCGTAACCAGGGGATCTTGTATTTCGTAGGCAATCAGCCCGACTGGCCGGATATCAGGAAGTGGCTGCTTTTTCTCGACCAGGCCTGCCTGCAGCACAACGGGAACTTAATCACTTATTTCGTTTACGGCAACGACAACGCTTATGATGCTGCAAAGCGACGCAACGAACTGGAAGCGCTGGGCAAGGAACTCGGGCTGCAAAAGATAGCATTAACGTATGTTCCTTCTTTTTCAGACACGGAAAGCGAAGTGCATCGGAGCAAAATTCCGCAGGACACGTTCAATACTTTTGTCGTGTACCGCAATCGGAGGATCGTGGATAGTTTTACCGGGTTGAAAGCCACGGAGCAAAATTTCCAGGCATTGCTGCGCACACTGGAGCGGGTCGGATCAGAAGAATAAAGAGCGGTTCGGGTCAGCGGCCCCAGTCAAAAAACGAAAGCGGCTGCCCCGAATGGAGCAGCCGCTTTACCTATTGTGTTTGTTTGCGGGGATCAGTTCAGTTTAAACGCGCCTTTGCCGACGAGGTAGCCTTTGTTGTAGATTTCAACATTGTACTTACCCTTGACGAAGTTTTGGCCCGGCTGCCAGTAACCGCACACGTCGGTTTCCTGATTGTTGTAGTTGGTGGTAGCCGTGGTGGTATAACGAACGTCGGATTCGTTGCGTTTGTCGGTTGCAACGCCCGAGCCCAGGCTTTCGATGGCCAACGGAGCGCCGGTCGGGTCGATGATGCGCAGGTAGAAGGTTTCTTCACCGGCGGGCGTAACCTCGTTGGCCTCGGTGTGGAAGCAGATTTTCAGTTTGTCCACGTTTTTGGCTTTCGAACGGCTTTTTTCTTTGCCGCCGCTGGTCACTTTGACCGTCGAAACCTGCACATTGCTCACTTTGATGGCGGAAGCGATATCCACTTTTTTACCCAGTGCATTGCGTTCCGTTTCGATCTGGGTTTTTTCGGAAATCAAAGCGGCTTTGGCCGAAGATTCCTGATCAAGGCGGGCCTGGGTTTCGGTGAGCGAAGTGTTGAGGTTTTGGTTTTCAGAAGTGAGTTGGGTGTTGGCTTCTGTCAGGATACCGATTTCCTGCTTGAGTTTGTCGATCTCGGCGAGGAATTCTTTTTTCTGGCGCTGCAGCGAAGCCATACCGTTGCGGTAGTCTTTGTTGTCGCGGATCAGCTGTTCGACCTGGGCTTTCTGATCGGCCAGTTCTTTGAGTTGCTCGTTGATTTTATTGTCCAGTTCGGCGTTGATGCCTTTTTGTTGTTCCAGTTGGGCAACGGCATCCTTGTACTGGGTATCGAGTTCGGTGTAGGCTGCGCGTTGTTCGGTGAGTTCGAGCGTAGCGGATTCGAGTTGTTGACCGGTGCGGTATTTGCTGATCAACAGACCGATCAGGGCGACGAGGAGCACAGCGATGGCGACACCGGCCATCGTGAGCATACGTTTCGAGTTGTTGCCCTCGTTGTTGGAACCGTAAGGAGTGGGGTTGGTCGGCGGATTGAAATTGGTGGGAGTGCTCATAATGTTAAAAAAAGAAAGGTTTAACGTTTTAAATAATGATGTTGATCTGGCATCATAGGCAACCCTTCAGTCGTGTTGGTTTCGTTTTTTCGTTAATGATAACGCAAGGCGCGTTGAAAGACCCGCATTAAACCGAGAAGCCCCGGGCTTTATTGCATTTTCAGATGTACTCGACAAAAAAAATTACATCAATTTTGATACAAATAATTGATTTTCAGGACGAATCTTGCAATTGGTTTTTTGAAAATAATTTCGGCAAAACCCCGCTGCGCGGAAGTTCCTACCTTTGCAGCGGACATTTTTGTTTCCCAAATACAAACGCTGTTTACGCATGTCGGTATTCGATTCATACGATTTGTTTAATATCCTGTTCCTCGATATCGAAACGGTGCCTGCCGTTCGGGAGTTCGACGAATTATCGGAGGAAATGCAGGAACTCTGGGCGATCAAAAGCAAATCACTGCTCCGCAATTACGAAGGAGAACTGGAATTTGATCAACTGGCCGAGTTGTTCGGGTCCAGGGCCGGCATCTACGCCGAATTCGGCAAAATCGTTTGTGTATCGGTGGGTTTTCTGACCCGCTCGCCCGACGGGGGTACGCCTTTGCTGCGCCTCAAATCATTCGCCAGTCACTCCGAGGCTCATCTGCTCGAAGATTTCAGCGAATTGCTCAGCAAGCGGCCAAACTTTGCCCTCTGCGGCCACAATATCAAGGAGTTCGATATCCCGTATCTCTGCCGGCGCATGATGATCAACCAGTTGCCCCTGCCAGCCATGCTCGACATCGCCGGCAAGAAGCCCTGGGAGGTCAAACACCTGCTCGATACTATGGAGATGTGGAAATTCGGTGATTCCAAGAGTTTTACCTCGCTCCGTCTTTTGGCGGCCGTGTTTGACCTGCCTTCGCCCAAAGACGATATTGCAGGCGGCGACGTGGCCTCGGTGTATTGGGACGACCGCGACCTCGACCGCATTGCCACCTATTGTGAAAAAGACGTGCTGGCCACCGTCCAGCTTTTTTTACGCATGAAACGACTACCCATTCTCGGCTCCGAGCAGGTCGTCGTCGTTCGTTGAACTAAAATCAACTCATCTTACTGTGAAAGAACATCTTATAGCGCCATCCGTACTGGCCGCCGATTTTACCCGATTGGCCGAAGAGATCGAGATGGTCAATCGAAGCGAAGCCGACTGGTTTCACCTGGACGTGATGGACGGCCGCTTTGTTCCCAACATCACTTTCGGCATGTTTATCGTCGAAGCGATCGGCAAACTGGCCCGCAAACCGCTCGACGTCCACCTCATGATCGTGGAGCCGGAAAAGTACATCGACGGCTTCCGGAAAGCGGGCGCCGAGGTCATTACGGTTCACTACGAAGCCTGTCCGCACCTGCACCGCACCATCCATCAGATCAAGGAAACGGGAGCGAAGGCCGGTGTGGCGCTCAATCCTCACACCTCGGTTGAACTGCTCCGCGATGTGATCGAAGAAGTGGATCTGGTGTGTCTGATGTCGGTCAACCCGGGTTTTGGCGGGCAAAAATTCATCCACAACAGTCTGGCCAAAACCCGCCAGCTGCGCCAGATGATTCTGGATACCCATTCGAATGCCATGATAGAGATCGACGGCGGCGTGGGTTTGCAGAATGCAGAAGTACTCCTGCAGGCTGGCGCCGATGTGCTGGTCGCAGGAAGCAGTGTGTTCGGTGCAAAAGACCCCATCGCAACGATCGGGGCACTTAAAGCGTTTAAATCTGTCGTATTGTAAAGACAGCATTTTCAGGAGCATGAAAAAAATCGACCGGCTCTTGTTCCGGAGTTTTCTGGGACCCTTTGTGGTAGCGTTCGGCATTGCGCTGTTCGTGCTGGTCATGCAATTTCTGTGGTTGTACATCGACGAGATCGCGGGCAAGGGGGTAAGCGTGCTGGTTCTTTTCGAACTGATTGGCTATCTCTCCATCTCAACCTTTCCCATGGCTTTGCCGATTGCCGTGCTGATTTCGTCTGTTATGGTAATGGGTAATCTGGCGGAGCGCTACGAATTGTCGAGCATGAAATCGGCAGGGGTGTCGCTGTTGCGAGTCATGCGGGCCCTGATTTTTTGCGCTGCAGGCATTGCCCTGTTTTCCTATGCCTGCTCCGATTTTTTGATCCCGATTTCCAACCTGAAATTTAAATCCCGCTTGTACGATATTCGGCGCGCAAAGCCTGCTCTGACCCTTGAAAAAGGGGTTTTTAATGAAGATTTTCGGCAGTTTGTGATACGTATCGGCGATAAAGAGAAAGACGGCGAAACGATCAAAGACGTATTGATCGAAGACCAAAGCAACGTACAGAAGGTCAAGTTCAGTCAAATTCTGGCCGACAGCGGACAAATGTTTACCTCTCGCGACGGGCGTTATTTCGTTATGCACCTGTTCGAAGGCAACCAATACCAGGAGCCGCAAACCCAGGCCGGAACAGGTTCCCGCCAGAAATATCCGTTCATCCGTACCCATTTCGAATCCTGGACCAAGGTGTGGGATATGAAAGAGTTTGAACTGAATGCGACGGATGAAGACCGTTTCAAAACCCAACGCGCCATGCTCAGCATGAAGCAACTGCGTCAGAACGTGGATTCTCTGAAACGCGGAATGGATGAAACGCGCCAGTTTTTGGCCAACGATCTGATGAACAACCTCAAAAGGCAACCGACAAAACCGGTGCAAACCACGCCGCAAAAGGATACCTCCTCCGCAAAATCCGATCGGATTGCCGGTCGGCTCAATCACAGGACGGAACAGCAAAAAATTGCCGGCAGCGCTTTGCCCTTGCCCGATCCGTATGCGCGTTTGCCCAAACAGGAACTCGGCAAACCTTTGGCGCAATATGGCAGTTTTGATGAAACATTCCGGGAGGCTGATCGGCCGGCGTTGATTCGGGAGGCACATGCCCGCGCAGGCACCCTGAAAACCAGCCTCGATACCCGCAAAAGCCAGATTGAAAGTCGCCGGAAAGAAGCCGCCAAAACGGGGTATGAACTGTACACCAAGTACAGTTTTGCACTGGTTTGTTTTATTTTTCTCTTCATTGGCGCACCGATGGGCGCCATTATCCGTAAAGGCGGCTTCGGTTATCCGATCCTGGTTTCCATCATTTTCTTCGTGTTGTTCATTATGCTGACGATCCTGTGCCGGAAGCTGTCGGATCGTTTCGTGCTTACGCCCTTCTGGGCAGCGATGGTTCCCTGTCTGTTGCTTGCGCCTTTGGCTGCTTTCCTTACCCGAAAGGGAATGAACGACTCGCAAATGTTCAATACCGACCGCTTCGACCGCTTCGTCTATCGCTTGCGTTCGCGTTTCTCCCGCAAACAAAATACATCCGTGCCGTCATGAAAAGAGTGTGGGTCAATCCCTGGTTTGTGCTGCCTGTCGGATTGTTTTTCATTGCTGCAGTGATCCTGGCTGCCGTTACGCCTTATGGCCACGAAATCGTTTACCTCAACGATTGGCGCGAGGGCTGGTTAAACCCTTTTTTCCGGCGGGTGACCCACCTGGGCGAAGCGCCGGCGTTTATCGTAGCCGGGCTGGCGGCCTTGTTCTGGCAATACCGCTTCACCTTGCTGATCGCCCTTGTCGGGCTGTTTACGTCGCCGCTGGTATATACTTTGAAAGACAAAATCGGAACCGACCGGCCGAAGACTTATTTTGAAAAAACGGGCATGAGCGAAGCGGTTGTCGTTGTGCCGGAAGAACGGCTGAATTCGGGCCGAACCAGTTTCCCTTCGGGGCATACGACGGCGGCCTTTGCCTTGTATGGCCTTTTGTCGCTGATGCTCGATCCGCGTGTGCGCCAGTGGGGACTCCTTCTGGCCATTTTGGCGATTATGGTTGGGTTTTCGCGTATTTATCTCGTCCAGCATTTTTTGCGGGATGTGCTGGGCGGCGCCGTGCTCGGCCTGATACTGGCCTGGCTGGTCTGGCAATTGGGGCAATCGGCGTTTTTTCAGCGTGTGCGCTGGCTCGACGGTGGCTTGTCGAGGCGCTGATTTGCGGTACGTGTGTTGCGCTACCGTTTCAAATCTCTACTTTTGCGGCCATTTTTCAATTATGATAGTATTGCGTAGAATTTGGGCTATTTGGGGCGTGTTCCTGTTTCTTCTGATGATGACATTGGGGGTTCCCGTTCTGATTTTTAACATGATTATTACTCCGGGACCGCGTGCCTTGCGCCGAAACATCCGGTTTTTGCACCATGTTTTCACCCCTGTTTT
>JADZFP010000484.1 GCA_020849825.1 Saprospiraceae bacterium | reverse complement strand
CCGGCCTGGTGACCGATACCGGCTCGTTCCGGCACGCCACCAATGCAGCGGTTTATCGTATTGCCGCCGATCTGGTGGAGCGCGGGGTGGACGATACGGCCATACAAGACTTTATTTTTAATTCCCAAAAAGAAAAAAACCTGCGTTTGCTCGGCCATTGCCTGAGCAACCGGATGGAATATCTGCCCGAATACCGAACCGCCCTGATCTGGCTGTCGCGCAAGGATTATGAACAATTCGAGATACAACGGGGCGATACCGAGGGCATCGTGAATTACCTGCTCACCATCCGCGAAGTGAAACTGGCCGCTTTTATCCACAACCAACCCACCATTGTAAAACTCAGCCTGCGCTCCAAAGGCGACCTCGACGTTCAGGAAATTTGCCGTACCCACTTCAACGGCGGCGGCCATAAGAATGCCGCGGGCGCCTATTCGCACGACAGCCTGAATGCAACTATCAAAAAATTCAAAGATATTTTGCCGTTGTATAAAAATGCCCTTACAGGGCAAAACGGGAAGTGATACCCGGCAGGACCAGTCGACGTAAACATCCATTCCGCAAACATTTTATTCATTCAATTTATGCGTAACATCCTATCTTTATTTATTCTGGCCAGTATGTCAATGTTTGTTGCCTGCCAGTCAGAAGGTATCAAGACCGAACACGGTTTCCGCTTTTTCAATCATACCGACAAAGGCGGGGCAAAACCTCAACCCGGCGAAACGGTGTTGGTGAACCACCATACCTATGTGGGCGATTCGCTGCTGGCCAGCACCACGAAATCGATGGGCGGCCCGCGGGAATATACCATGATGGCAAAAGAAGCCCTGCCCGAGCGCGTACCGGCTATCTACGACGCCTTGCTGTTGATGGGAGAAGGCGATAGCGCCACCATTTACGAAAAAATCGACACCTTTCTGCGCAAATTCATCCCGGCAAGTCTCAAAGATGAAGAAGAGGTACGGTACGAGATCGTATTGGTAGACGTCGTCACCCAGGCCGAAAAAGAAAAGCAGCAGGCCGAGGCGGAAGCAAAATTCCAGTCAGTGCAAAATAAAACCCAGGAAATCATCAAAAACTATGCTTCCGGCCAACTCGGCAGCCAACTCACCACCACCGCTTCCGGGCTTAAAGTGGTGATCGAAAACAAGGGCGATGGCGCGGCAATACAAAAGGGCGAGGGCGTCAAAGTGCACTACTACGGCTGCCTGACCAACGGTAAGATGTTCGACAACTCCTACGAGCGCGGCAAACCTTACCCTTTCCCAGCCGGCGTCGGACAAATGATCCCCGGCTTCGATGAAGGGATTATGCTGCTGAATCACGGCGGCACGGCCTTTTTGTTTATCCCGGCCAATCTCGGCTATGGCAATCAACCCGCCGGCGACATTCCGCCGAACTCTGAACTCGTTTTTTATGTTGAAGTTATTTAAATAAGGTTTCGGGTTGACGGGTTGCGGGTTGGTTTCACGCTTGGTATCTCAGTTAACAGACGGTCCAAATTGCCGTGATCTTGGAAATATTAAGCGTGAAACCAACCCGAAACCCGCCAACCCGAAACCTTTTTAACCTTTAAAATTTATCCGTTTCCAGTTATGACAATCGAACAACTCAAGGAGTTGAAGGAGAAACTGGCGGTCTTAAGGAGGTATCTTTGACGTGGACAACCGGCTCCGCGAAATAGAAGACCTGACCAGCCAAACCCTCGACCCGAATTTTTGGAACGACCCCAAACGCGCCGAAGGCATCCAGCGCAAGATCGGCCTGAGTAAAAAGTGGGTGGACGAATACAACGACCTCGCCCGCGAAATTGACGATCTGGAAGGCTTGTACGAATTCCAGAAAGAAGGCATGGCCTCCGAAGCGGAGGTGGATGTCCAGTACGCCCGTGCCAGCGACATTCTGGCCGACGCCGAATTCCGCAGCACCCTCAACCAGAAAGAGGACCCCATGAACGCGGTGCTCACCATCAATGCCGGCGCCGGCGGTACCGAGGCCTGCGACTGGTCGGCCATGCTGCTGCGCATGTACACCATGTGGGCGGAAAAATCGGGCTTCAAAGTGGTGGTACTATTCGAACAGGCGGGCGACGCCGCCGGCATCAAATCGGCCAGCATCGAAATCCGGGGCGACTACGCCTACGGCTGGCTCAAGGGCGAAAACGGCGTACACCGCCTCGTGCGCATCAGCCCCTTCAACGCCCAGGGCAAACGCCAGACTTCCTTTTCGTCGGTATTCGTATATCCGCTCGTTGAAGACGACAGCATCGAGATCGTCATCCGGCCCGACGACCTCGAAATGGATGTATTCCGCGCCTCGGGCGCCGGCGGCCAGCACGTCAACCGGACCGAATCGGCCGTGCGCCTGCGCCACCTCCCCTCCGGCGTAGTGGTGGAGTGCCAGGCCGAACGCAGCCAGCACCAGAACCGCGACCGCGCCATGCAAATGCTCAAAAGCCGCCTGTATGAACTCGAAGTGCGCAAACGCCAGGAGGAAAAAGACAAAATCGAGGCCGGCAAATCGAAAATCGAATGGGGCAGCCAGATCCGCTCCTACGTCATGCATCCGTATTCCATGGTCAAAGATCACCGCACCGACGAGGAAACCGCGCAGGTTCAAAAAGTCATG
>JADZFP010000483.1 GCA_020849825.1 Saprospiraceae bacterium | reverse complement strand
CCGGGGTACTGCATTTCTTCCTGGATTTTTTGCGAGATCATAAACGACAGATCGTCGGCGTACTGGTCGGTCACCTTGTCGGCTTCGACGATAACGCGCAGTTCGCGGCCGGCCTGCATGGCGAAAGCCTTGGCCACGCCTTCGTAGCTCATGGCGAGGTCTTCGAGTTCGCCGATGCGCTTGAGGTAGTTTTCGAGTATTTCGCGGCGGGCGCCGGGGCGGGCGCCGGAAATGGCGTCGCAGGCCTGGATGATGGGCGAGATGATGTTATTCATCTCGATTTCGTCGTGGTGAGCGCCCACTGCGTTGATGACCACGGGGTGTTCGCCGTACTGTTCGCACATTTTCATACCGACGAGGGCGTGCGAGAGTTCGGTTTCCTCTTCGGCTACCTTGCCGATGTCGTGCAGGAGACCGGCGCGTTTGGCCATTTTGATCTGTTTCTGGCTGAGGCCCAGTTCGGCGGCCATAAGCCCGCAGAGCTCGGCTGTTTCGATACTGTGTTTCAGCAGGTTCTGGCCATAGGAGGAGCGGAAGCGCATACGGCCCACCATACGCACGAGGGCGGGGTTGAGGCCGTGGATGCCGTGTTCGATCACGGTGCGTTCACCGATTTCGATCACCTGTTCTTCGAGTTGTTTGCGGGTTTTGGCCACCACTTCCTCGATGCGCTGCGGGTGAATACGGCCGTCGGCCACCAGGCGCTGCAGCGAGAGGCGGGCCACCTCGCGGCGGATGGGATCGAAGGAGGAAATTACGATCGCTTCGGGCGTGTCGTCTACGATGATCTCGACGCCGGTAGCGGCTTCGAGGGCGCGGATGTTGCGGCCTTCGCGACCGATGATCTGGCCCTTCATGTCGTCGTTTTCGAGGTTGAACACCGAGACGGTATTCTCGATCGTAATCTCGGCGGCAGTGCGCTGGATCGTCTGGATAATGATTTTTTTGGCCTCTTTGCCGGCATTCAGCTTGGCCTGCGCGACGGCTTCTTTCACGATGGCCATCGCCTCGGTCTCGCTTTTGGCGCGTACGGCTTCGAGCAGTTGGTCTTTGGCGTCCTGCTGGCTCAGGTTGGCGATTTTTTCAAGGGCTTTGATGCGCTCTTCGTTGGCGGCGTCGAGTTCTTCTTTTTTCTTCTGTACGATGCTCAGTTGACGTTCGAGATTTTCGCGCAGCGTACCCAATTCTGTTTCCTTGTTTTCCAGTTCAGCCTTGGCGTTGTTGACCTCGTCGATGCGGCCCTGGAAGGCGGCTTCCTTGGCTTTGAGGTCGTTTTCGAGTTGAACAACTTCCAGTTCGCGTTCTTTCATTTTCACCACGTGCTCGGCCTTTTCGCTGTCGAACTGGCTGCGCATCTGGGCGTATCGCTCTTTGGCTTCCTGAATTTTTTGCTGCTTGATGCGCTCGTTTTCGCTTTCGGCTTTGGCCACGACTTTTTGCGCCTCGATCTGGGCTTCGTCGGTGAGGCGTTTGGCGCTCAGGCGCGCTTCCTGGAGCATCAGGTCGGCCTGGCGGTTGCTTTCTTCGATGGCCTTCTGATTGTCTTTTTTGACGGTTAGCGTCGCAATCACATAGGCCACAACGGCGCCGATGGCCAGGCCTATTCCTATTGAGAGTATGTCCATAGTTGTTGGGTGGTTTGTAAGTTGATAAAAGGAGGATTCGAAGATTCGAGGATTCGAAGATTCGACGTCAGGGTGGGTCAAATCCTCGAATACTCGCATCCTCAAATCCTCAACCGGGCATTTAATTTCGTCTCAAACGCCTCCTGCAACTGTCGCATGAGGGCGTCGATATCCTTGTCCTGAAGCGTCTTGTCCGGGTCTTCGAAGGTAAAGCTGACGGCGTACGATTTTTTGCCGGCGCCGAGTTTGCTTTCGTCTTCGAACACGTCGAACAGGTTGACTTCGCGGAGTATTTTCTTCACGGTTTTTTGCGCCGTCTGGCGGATGTCGCCAAACGGTACGGAGCGGTCGAGCACCAGGGCCAGGTCGCGGCGTACGGCCGGAAAACGGCTCAGTTCGCGGTATTGCACCTTGTTGCCGGCCAATGCCTTGATGAGGTTGTCGACATGAAAATCGGCGCAGAACACCGCGTTTTTCACGTCCATTTTTTTCACCAAAGCCGGTTGAATGGCCCCGAAGGTCACCAGTTCCTGTCCGCCGCGGTGATACCGCATGGCGTACTGAAAAGGCGCTTCCTCGACCGTTGTTTCCTGGAAGCCGGCCACGCCCAGGCGGGCCAGCAGGTTTTGCACCACGGCTTTCAGGGTGAAAAAGTCGACGGTTTTCTTTGCCGCGGGCTGCCAGCTTTCGGGGCTGTGCGTGCCGGTAAGAAAGACGGCGAGGCGGGCGGTTTCGGCGAAACCGTCTGCTGCCCTTCTGTACACCTTTCCAAACTCAAACAAGCGCAAATCCGGTTGTTGCCGGTTCTGGTTGTTGCGGATGGCTTCGAGGCCGCTGAACACCAGCGTCGGGCGCAGGCAATCGAGGCCCTGGTTGGCGGTATTGTGCACGTACACCAGTTCTTCCTGGGGCACGGGATAAATGGCATTGGGGCCGGTGTACCAGGCCGAGTTGGACAACGACAGGCTCATGGCCTCGTTGAAGCCCTGGGCGGCCAGGAAATCGGCGGCGAAATTGCGCACCTTGTCGGGGTCGGGCTTCGGCGTGATCTCGATGCTGCTGCGCAGGTGAGTGGGCAGCGGCACGTTGTCGAGCCCGTGCACGCGCAGGATTTCCTCCACCACGTCGGCCGGACGCAGCACGTCGGGTTTGTTGGTGGGAATCACGGCGGTAAGGCCTTCGGGCGTCACGTCGCTCATGCCGATGCCGAGCGCCGACAGGATGGTCCGGATTCGTTCGGCCGGCAGGTCTTCGCCGATCAGGGCATTGACCTTGTCGTAACGGATGGCGATGCGGACCGGCTCGACGGGCCGGGGGTAAATATCCACAACTGCCGAGGCGGTACGGGCGCCGGCGAGCTGTTGCAGGAGGAATACGGCGCGGGCCAGGGCCTTTTGGCAGCCGTTGGGGTCAACGCCTTTTTCGAAGGTCCAGGCGGCATCGGTGCGCAGGCCGTGGCGCAGCATGGAGCGGCGAATCCAGCGCGGATGAAAGAACGCGCTTTCGAGGAAAATGCTGGTGGTGCTGTCTTTGACGCCGCTCGTAGCGCCGCCAAACACCCCGCCGATACACATGGGAGCGCCGTTGCCGTCGCAGATCATGAGGTCTTCGGCGAACAGTTTGCGTTCCACGCCGTCGAGCGTGACGAAAGGCGTGCCGGCCGGCAGGGTTTGCACGATAATCTTGCCGCCGCCGATTTCGGCTGCATCGAAGGCATGAAGGGGCTGACCCATTTCGAGGCGCACGAGATTGGTCACGTCCACCACGTTGTTGATCGGGCGCTGGCCGAGGGCGAGCAGGCGGTTTTTCAGCCAGTCGGGGCTCTCCTGCACGCGGAGGTTGTCGAGCAAAATACCGGAGTAGCGCGGGCAGGCTTCGGGGTCGGCAACAGTCGCGGGATAGGCATTGCCGGAGGCCGGCAGCGCGCTGCTTTCCGGCAGTTGCAAAGGCGAGGCAACGCCTTCGTGTACCTGCAGGTAAGCGGCCAGGTCGCGGGCCACGCCGAGGTGGTTGGTGGCATCGGCGCGGTTGGGCGTGAGGCCCACTTCGATCACAGTATCGGCATCCTGCTGGAAATAGGCCGCGGCCGTGACGCCCAGCGGCGTATCGGGCGGCAGCACCATGATGCCCGCGTGGTCGTGCCCCAGGCCGAGTTCGTCCTCGGCGCAAATCATGCCCTGGGAGGCCACGCCGCGCACTTTGCGTTCGGCGATCTGGAAAAGCGTACCGTCTTTGCTGAAAACCTGGGCGCCGGGCAGGGCGACCAGCACTTTTTGACCGACGGCCACATTGGGCGCGCCGCACACGACGGAGCGTCCCGACGGGTAGTCGGGATCGCCGACGTCGACCTGGGTGGCCGAAAGGTGATCGGTATCCGGTATGCGCTCACAAACGGTGACAAGGCCGGTGACGACCTTGTGCAAATCCACTGGCGAGGGTTTTACCGTTTCCCATCCTTCCACTTCCAGGCCCAGCGAAGTCAGTATATCGGCGATTTCTTGCGGTGTTTTATTTAGGTCGAGAAATTCCCGAAGCCAATTCAACGAAACCTTCATTCCTCAGAACAACTCGGTTAAACACGTAATTGGGTCATTGATTTCAGCGCAAAAATTGGCCGAATCTCTGCAAAGGTAGGGAGAATATGGGAAAGGAAGGCGAAGGGGGGCGGAAAAGGTGCGCCATTAAAACGAACCGGGGCCTTGCGAATACCTCGACAACGCCCCGGCGCTACGCCGCACTGCCTAACGGCCAAATGACCAGCCGATGCCCACGCCGCCCCACCAGAGGTTCTTTTTACCGGACTGAATCATATCCCATTGATCTCGATTCAAATGATAAAATATTCCATCACAAGCGGAATCATAAGGAAGCGGTACCGCGAAATTTTGCAACGGAATGGCAAAAACATAAGCCCGCAGGTATAGCCCCGATTTCATGGGCTGATACCGTATGCCGGCGTGTAAGTAATTGCACTTGTCTTTTCGCGTCCAACCGTGAATAATACTACTTCCCTCCGATTTATTAAAGATCAAATCATACCCGACTTCCCCGTAGAGGTTCTTTTTTCCCACACACAACATCAGGCGCATGGGCCAGTTGACATGGCGTACGCCTTTGCGGGCAAGGTTGGAATAACCCACCGAAGCAGATACCATAAAGATATTCCGTTTCGACCGCCAAAAAATCCGTTCATAATTGACGGAATACCAGCCGGTTACGCCCCAGGCCTCGGCGAATACGTTGTTGTAACTGCGCCGCTGGGGGGAGCGGGGCTCCGTTTGGGCGGCGAGCAGGAGGGGCAGGAATAGGAACAGAGTAAAAAGCGTTTTTTTCATGGTACTGACATGAATGGGTTACAAAAACCGGGGCCTTGCGAATACCTCGACAAGGCCCCGGCGCTACGTCGCACTGCCTAACGGCCAAATGACCAGCCGATGCCCACGCCGCCCCACCAGAGGTTCTTTTTACCAGCATCGTGAAGCGCCCAGTAATCCTGGTCCAGATGGTAAAACATCGAATCGTCGCTTTCCTGTATGGGCATTGGGATAGAAAATCGCTGCAATGGGATAGCAAAAATATACGCCCTTATGTATAAACCACGATGTAGGGGTTGATACCTAACACCGGCATGCAGATAATTACTTCTCACATTATATTCCCATGGGTGCAGGTATCCTTGCGCCTTATTCTTGCCCAGAAGCAAGTTATAGCCTAATTCGCCCATCCATTGATTTTTGCCTACGCAAAGCATTAGTCGAAAAGGATAGCGTATGTGACGGACGCCTTTGTATGCTAAGTTATAATATCCAGTAGAGGCCGATACCATAAAAATATTTCGTTTCGACCGCCAAAAAATCCTTTCATAATTGACGGAATACCAGCCGGTTACGCCCCAGGCCTCGGCGAATACGTTGTTGTAACTGCGCCGTTGGGGGGAGCGGGGCTCCGTTTGGGCGGCGAGCAGGAGGGGCAGGACAAACAGCGGAAGCAGCAGATATTTTTTCATGGCTTTTACCGGTTTGATGAAACGATTATTTTTTTCCGATGAAGCAAACCGCCGTCTTCGGCATACCAGGCCTCGATGTAAATCCCTGCCGGAATGCCCGTGTAAGGATACTGAAATTCGCCCGCATCGGATATTTTTTCACGGGAAATGACCCTGCCCGACCAGTCGTACAACACGCGGATGGAGACTTGGGCGGGATCGGTTGCGATAACCTGCTCCCGTGCCGAGGATTTACCCTGGGCGAGTGTTTGCTCGTTATTGCCTGGCGAACTGAAAGGCTGCACCGGCGCGGGAAAAGATACTTCCTGCCCGTAGATTTCAGAGGTTTCACCGGCAAATACCGCCCTGACGTACATTTGAAAAGGCGGTTCGCCGGCAGGGAATTGTCCGTAACGATTGTAAATACCGTTTTCGGTATTGGCGACATAGTACCAGTCGTGCGCATCGTACGACCACAAGTAACCGATCGCGCCGGTAGTGCGCCGCACCGCCAGCTGGTACACGTCGGGCGCCGACGTCGCATGTACTTCAATCTCTCTGGGCGGCAAGGGAGCCTCCATACAACCGGAACATAAGCCCGCATTGAGCGCAGGGATAGTCAGCGTACGGCAAAAAGGGACAGAGACGCCGCCGCAGTCGTTGTACGAACGCACGCATACTATTCTGGTAATGGGCTGCGGGCCCGCGTGAAAGGGTTTGCCAAAGTTGTACACTTCGCCCGGGCCGTTCGGCTGCCGTTGCCAGGTCTGGCCGCCGTTGTAACTCCATTCATAACCCAGCGTATTGGCCTGGATGGTCGTGGTCGGCGTGTACAAAAAATGGTTGCTGTCGGTCGTGAAAAACAAATTGGAAGGCGTAGGCGGCGCCGCGTTGTGTACAAGAACAGTTATGGAGACTTGCTCTACCCTTCCATCGGGATAAGTAGCCCGTACCACGGCCGTGTAAGTGCCGGTCGGCGTTCCCTGGCGGGCCTGGAGCCAGTATTTCTGGCAAGCCCAATCGGGTTCGTTGTTGTCGTTCGTATGGTCGATGTAAAAACAGTCCTGCCCGTTGGGCATCGTACAGTCGGGCAAAATTACTTCGTACGCAACGCCCGGGTAATAACTGACTTTGATCGCGTCGCCGTCGTCCCAGGGGCTGTTCGGAGGCTGGGAACAGATGCTGATGACCTGGGGCGTAATAAGCCGCATCGCCTGAAAACCGGCTTTTTTGTACACCCTGACATAATCGATGCTGGCTACTTGAGGAAAATCATCACACTCCGTTACCTCCACATTGAGCGAACGGCCCGCCCCCAGCCGCAGATGGAAAGGATACACGTTTTTTAATGGGGCGGTATGCAAGGCGACGGTTTTCACCATCTGGTTGTTCAGATAATATTTGATCTGGTCGTTGTCCCATTCGAGTCCGTAGGTGAGGTAATGTTCGGAGAAATTGAAGTCCTGGTTTTGCAGGTCGTGTACCGTTATTTTGGTTGGCTCCTGACAGGAATAGGTCCAGTTTGGATCGATTAGTGCAATTGTATTGCAAGCGCCGCCGCCTGCTTCGCCCCAATGGAAATTTGCCTGGTACTGATCAGGTTCGTTTCCATACACCTCCCACAAATCAATCTCCGCGTAGCGCCCCCCGTTGTACACATAGTTGCCAGACAACCAGCCGGCACAGCCGACGCCCTGGTTATAACATTCGGGGTAACGCACCCTGATTTCGAGAAAACTGTTGGGATCGATGACCCAGTCGCGGAAGGGATTGCCCGGGCGGGAATCAAAAGATTTGAATTCCCCGCCGGAGTGGGAGCACAGGTTCATGTCTTCGCCTTCGCGTACCCTTACCAGCGCGTCATTTCCATCGGAGCCCAGCACATTGGACTCATTGCCCGGTACCCTGCAATTGTAAGCCTGAGGATGATCGGGATTGCAAAAACTGTCATCTCCATAAGCGCAATTGTCGTCACCCGGCGACGATCTGTCCCATACGCTTTCATCGAAGGATTCAAATTCGTCTTCAAATACCAGGTTGAAGCCCGGTTTGGCCACCGGATTGAGCAGATTGGGATCAACCTGCACCTGGGCATTCGCCGCATTCAAAATAAAAAGCAAAATGAATACGGGGGGGCAATAGATAATTTTGACATAAGGTTGAAGGTTTAGTAAAAAAACAAGTCGAGTTTAGAAAGCGCGCATATTTTCAAGCAATGGCCCCATTAATGTTCTAAAATGAAAGTTAAAAACGCACACCCGGCCACACTCAAGAACATACACAACGCTTGTCCGTTTCTGCCTTAAAATAAGCGCCTCCTTTCGACATCCTACCGCCCCAATCTGATGAACGTGTCATTTTAACGGTTGATCATTGCAAAAAAGCTTATAAACGTGTAAACCGCCCTTCACCGCCGCTCCGGCCCGCCCCCGGTAGCCACGTACACCCTCCAGCCCTCCGCTTTCAGTTGTTCGATTTTTTGGTCGTCGGCCAACACGCCGTATGTCGTAATACCGGTGTAGAACATCATTTCGTTGGGGTGGTCGTACAAAAAAAGCGCGGCCTTTTCAATCGGGCCGTCGGCGCGGATGCGCTGCTCGTACCGGTCGATGCGCGCGCGCCATTCGGGGCGGCGCTCGCGGGGGACAAACAATTTGGTTCTTTCAGCGCCGTATCGAAGCGGCAACAACAGCAGCAACAAGGCGAGCAGCCCCCACCCGTAAGCGCGGTATCGCCGGAAACGCAGCCAGGACCACCGCACCCAGTACGCCGTGAGCAGAAAAAACGCGGGGGCGGCGATAAGCAGGTAGGTTTCGCGTTTGGTGGCAGCGGCCGACAACAACAGGAGGGGCAGGCCAAGCCATACCGCCATCCCTACCCATGTTACAGATGGAAACTTTTTCCAGGCAACGATACCTCCAAGCAATATGGGTAAATAAACTGCTTCTCCAAACATAATACGAATTGCATCAAGATAAAAAAAACAAGCCCCAGTGTGGTTCTCTATTGCATTATGACCGGCTTTGATAATGCCTGCGAATAATTGCCGGCTTTCAACTGGAAATCTATGATAAATATACACCAGCCATGGCAACGCAATGGCTACAAAAGCCAGACCCAGCAAAGCTGTTTGCACCAGAATTTGCCCAGGTTTCCTTTTTAGCGACAGCATACCGCCCAGCCAGATCATGGGGATAAAAAAAGCCGGCGTCCATTTGCTCAAAAAAGCCAGGCCGGTAAATACCCCGATCCAGACGGCGTACCTTCTTTCCGGTTTTTTCCAGTCCAGCACGACAAACCACATCGCCAGTTGAAACATCACCACGTGGCAGGTTTCCACGTGGTCCGACGACTCCCGGCCGGCCGCCAGTTCGATCAATTTGCCGTTGACGGCATGGAGAAAAGCCGCCAGCAAGCCCACTTCGGCATTGAACAACAAACGCCCCATGCGCCAGGTAAACCCGATCGCTACCAGCGACAACAACAGAGAAGGTAGGCGAAGCGCCCATTCGCTGAGCCCGAATATGCGCATGCTGCCGGCCATGAGCCACAAGGCCAGCGGCGGCTTATGCAACCAGATATGCGTACAGCACCAGGCTTCCGGCCCGAAATCGAAAGCGGGCCGCTCTACCAGGGTGGGTTCGAGCGGGTGCGACATCAGGTTTTTGGCCACAAGGGCGTGATAACACTCGTCCCAGGGATGCAGGTATTGATCTGCGTTGGCAAACAACCGCAGTGCAAGCCCGGTCAGCAGTATGCAAAACAATGCCGGCGCATACCGCCTGCGCCCGACCAGCAGCCAGGCCGCTGCACACGCCGCGCATACAACGGCCAATACCAGCCAACTTTGAAGCGAATAAGGCGTCATGGATGAAAAAAGGGGCAAAAACCCGTGATGCGATTGAACCATTTCCGCGTTATTTGCTGCAAACTCCTTGTCGTGCGGCAACAATACGGACTCATCGGCTATCCCCTCGGGCATTCGTTTTCCCAGCGCTATTTTACGGAAAAATTCGCCCGCGAAGGCATCCTCGACGCGCGGTACGATTTGTTCCCCCTGCCCGACATCGCGCAGTTGCCCGCGCTGCTCCGCGCCCATCCCGCGCTGCGCGGCCTCAACGTCACCATTCCGCACAAACAAACCGTCATTCCCTTCCTGACCCGCCTCGACGAAACGGCGGCGGCCGTCGGGGCAGTCAACTGTATCCGAATCGGCAAAGGGGGGCTCGAAGGGTTCAACACCGATGTGTACGGCTTCGAACAATCCCTGCTCGGCTTTTTGCAAAAAAACAAAACAGCGCCACAGGGGCTGCCGGCCTACATCCTCGGCACCGGCGGCGCGGCCAAAGCGGCGGCATTTGTTTTGAAAAAACTCGGCATCGGGTTTCAGTACGTTTCGCGCAGCCCCCGCCGGCCCGGCGACATTTCGTACGACGCATTGGCCCAACATATCGCCCCCGCCGCCCTGTTCGTCAATACCACCCCGCTGGGTATGTCGCCCGACACGGAGCGCTGCCCCGATCTGCCGTTCGAACGCCTCGGCCCCGGCCATCTGGTGTTCGACCTGATCTACAACCCTGCCGAAACCCTGCTGATGCGCCGCGCGGCACAACAGGGTGCAGCCGTCCAGAATGGCCTGGAAATGTTGGTTTTACAAGCGGAAAAAGCCTGGGAGGTCTGGCAATCGGACGGCGATTAACGGCCCGGCGGCGCCCATTCGTAATAATTGCAATCGGCGTCTTCGCCCACTTTTTGCAGATTGTACCGCTGCACGAAGGTTTTGCTCGCCGCGATCACTTTTTCAGATGTTTTTTGCGGATTGGCTGGCGCCTCGTAGTTTTTTAACTCGACCACGAGCAGCGGTTTTTCATTCAGCCGCGCCAGCAAATCCTGGTCGGGCTCGGCGCCTTCGAGGATCAGGGAATAGTGCGCCAGCGTCATGGACGTGGGTGTGCGCGACATTTTGCAGGCCATGATGGGCAGGCCGCTGCGCAGCGAAATCTGGAAGGCGCGCGTCGACACCTTGCCGTTGTCGTCGGTGATCAGGTCGGCGTTTTCGTTGCCCACATGGAAAAACGGCAGGGGCAGGATCGCCTGGTAGCGCTGGTAGTCGAGCGCCGGCAAGGCGCGCAAATGTTTGTCCTGAAACAGGTTTTCGTACGTCGAATCGGAGTGAAAATACCGGCAATAATTGGCGGTATCGACCGCCGTGAGCAACACCGCCAAACCAAGCAGCGCATAACGCGCCATTTTGGGCAGGGCGCCCGAGAAGGCAAGGCGGTTGAGGGCGTAAAACACTACAATCCAGGCGGGATAATAGTCGCCCCAGTTGAAACGGGCCAGACAGCGGAACTGGCTCACCTGCGGCGTAATGAAACGCAGGAAATAAAACGGACTCAGCCAGTTGTCGTATTTCAGGTTGCCGCCGAACATGGATGCATAGTCGCCCATGGCGGTGGAATAACTGATGATGCCGACCAACAACAACAGCCACACGAACGAGCGCGCCACAGGTTCGCTTTGCGCGGCGCGTTGTCCGGTTTTTAATTGCCAGTTGAGGGAAATGACCCAGAAAATGAAAGCCAGGATCGCGCCGTAAATGACCGCCGAGCCCAAAAAGGCAAACTGCTCCAGCGCCCAGCCCTGGGTGCGTGCAAACTGCGGTATTTTTAAAAAACCATAGGCCCGAAAAATCGAATCGGAAGCCAGTCGCCAGTCGGCCAGCCCATACCCGTTGCCGATCGGGCGCAGGGCATAGTATTGGTCGATCAGTCGGATAAAACCGAGCGTGATCACCAGCGCCGCCATCGGAACGGCCGTCAGCCCCAGCGCACGCAAACGTTGCGGCCAGCTTTTTTGAAAAAACACAGCCAGCGCGCCAAAACTCCCCACCATCACCCCCAAAATAGGCAAATGGTAAAGGTGAACAAACGCCGCCAGCCCCAGCAGCCCTGTCAGACCCAGGGCCGGAGGCCACCAGCGGCCGCCCCGCTGAATCCGTTCGTAAGCGACCAACAGCAGCAGAATGGCGCCCAGATAAACACTTGGTAATGCCATGTTCATGTTGCCGAAAAACCGAAACATCTGCGGCGATGCCCATACGATGCCGATGCTCATGAGGGCGTTCAGCCAGGGATTCAGCCCCAGACGCCGGCCGATACCGAAGGCGAACACGGAGGCGAGCAGCAAATTGGCCAGCAGCAGGAAGTGAAAAAGCGGAATCGCGGCATTTTCCAAAGGCAGGCCAACATCACACATAAGCCGCAGCGGAAAGGCAAAGGCGGGCGTGTTGTCGGTGTAAAAAATATTGTCGCCGTAGGGGTAGTTCATCCCCTGGAACTGCGCATAATCGCCCGCCGGATTGTGCTGCACGTAGTATTGCAGGGTATAATAATTTTTCAACCCGTCGAAAGCGTTCATGAACATATACCCCCGCGGATCGGTAAAATATTTGCCATAAGTGAACAGGATCAGCGCGGTTTGTACAATGAACATCGCGGCAAAAGCGCGCTGTACGGGAGTGGATAGGCGGTTCAGCATAACAGTTTGGACGGGCAGAGGGGCAAAGATAGGCGCTTGACGGGCTTTTACACTCCATGCGCAGCAGGCCGGCGGAACTTCCGGACAATCAATAATTCTGTTCCTATAGCGTACTTTTGCCGCGTACCCGCCCTGCGTGATGGAACTTGATTTGACTGACAATTAAAACCGAACACAATGCCCACCGCATACACGCCTGATAACGGTCTCCCGGCTGTCGACTTTACCAATACCGAAATTGCTTTTGCACACTTCTCCGATCGGGAATTGAAAAAAACTGCCTGGCTGTTCAACCTCATGAACAAACCCTGGATCGTCAAATACGGCTCCGCCCTGGGGCTTTGGGCCATCGAAAACCGCCTTCCTTTTGTCGAGCGCATCGTCAAAAACACCATTTTCGAACATTTCGTGGGCGGCACCACCCTGCTCGATTCGCAACCCAATATCGAGCACCTGGCCAAATTCAACACGCTCACCGTGCTCGACTACGGCGCCGAGGGCAAGGAAACGGAGACGGATTTCAATTATACCATGAATGAAAACCTCCGCGCCATCGACTTTGCCTCCCGCGCCGCCACCATCCCGGTCGTGAGCACCAAAATAACCGGTCTGGCCCGCTTCGGCCTGCTCGAACGCATCCAGAGCGCCCAAAAACTGACGCGCGAAGAACTCAACGAATACCGCAACGTGCTCAAACGCATCGACGCGATCTGCTACCACGCCGCTCAAAAGGGCGTTTCCATCTTTATCGACGCCGAAGAAAGCTGGATTCAGGACACCATCGACCACCTCGTGTGGCTCATGATGCGGCGCTACAACAAAAAACGCGTGGTGGTGTACAACACCTTCCAGATGTACCGCAAAGACCGCCTCAAATTTCTCTTCGAAAGCTACGACCGCGCCAAACGCGAGGGCTTTATGCTCGGCGCCAAACTTGTGCGCGGCGCCTACATGGAAAAAGAAGGCCTGCGCGCCGCCGAAATGGGCTACGAAAACCCCATCAACCCCGACAAAAATGCAACCGACGACCACTATAACACGGGGATGCGTTTTTGCATCGACCACTACGAAGACATGGCTTCCTGCAACGCCAGCCACAACGCCGAAAGCGCTCGCCTGCAGGCCGAATTGATGGATAAAAAAGGCATCCCGCGCGACCACCCGAACCTGATGTTCAGCCAGCTCTTCGGCATGAGCGATAACCTGACCTTCAACCTCGCCGCCGCTGGCTACCGCTCGAGCAAATACGTGCCTTACGGACAGGTCGGCGACGTAGTCCCGTACCTCATCCGCCGGGCGCAGGAAAATACTTCCGTGACCGGGGATGCCGGGCGCGAGCTGGCGCTCATTCTTCAGGAAGTCAAACGCCGGGGGATCTGAGCATGGTTGCGCACAATCCGAAAGACTGGTTTGTCTGGCCCCTGCATTTTCACCGCTCCGATACGGCACGGCGGCTTTTCCCCTGGATCGTCGGCATCGGCGCCTACTCCGCGCTGGCAGCCTGGCTCGAAATGGAGGTATGGCAACTGACCGCCAACAACAACAGCCATGTGCGCAATATTTCCCTGATGCACGGCCTGCTGGGCTTTGTCATCTCGTTTTTGCTGGTTTTCCGCACCAATACCGCCTACGAGCGCTGGTGGGAGGGCCGCAAACTCTGGGGCGCCCTGGTCAACAACAGCCGCAACCTGGCCATCAAACTGTCGGCACTGCTCGACCCCGACGACGAGACGCGCCGCGCTTTTTTCCGGCGTGTTATTCCGCTTTACGCCGTCGCCCTGAAAAACCATCTGCGCAGCGAAGAAACCCGCCTCGAACTCTTCGACGGACTGCCGCCTGCCCTCCAGCAAAAAATCGATCTGGAAAAACATTTGCCCAACCAGGTCGCCGCCCTGCTCATCAAAGCCGTGGACGAACTGCACCGGGGCGGAAAACTGTCGGGCGAACAATTGCTGTTCCTCAACCCCGAACTACAATCATTCACCGATATCTGCGGCGCCTGCGAACGCATCAAAAACACGCCCATCCCGTACTCGTACAGCGTGTTTATCAAACGTTTTATCCTCATTTACATCCTCTCCCTGCCCTGGGGCTACGTTTTCAACCTGGGTTACTACGTGGTGCCTATCGTGGCTTTCGTGTTTTATGTGCTGGCTAGCCTCGAACTGATTGCGGAGGAAATCGAAGAGCCGTTCGGGGCGGATGAAAACGATTTGCCGCTGGAAAGAATGGCGCACGGGATCAAGACCCATATTCACGAATTGATCTGAGCGGGGAGGTAGTTTCACGCGAAGGGCGCAAAGAGGGGGCTTGGGTGTCACGCAGGGATTTTTTATTTCACGCAGAGGCGCTGTGTGCAATAACAAGAAGTTTTG
>JADZFP010000482.1 GCA_020849825.1 Saprospiraceae bacterium | reverse complement strand
TTGGCAAAAGGGTTGTTGCTGCTCTCGGATAGAATTCCGGGCTGTGATAATTCATTGCCAGTGCAATCCGGCGCCTGCACACCATTGCACGCCTGAGAGCGAAAACAACCCTTTTACCAATACCCAACACCAAATTCGAGAGCTGCAACAACCCTTTTGCCAAAACCTAAAACCCAAAACCTAAAACCCAACACCTAACACCCAAAACCTAACACCAACACCCAAAACCCGATTCGAGAGCAGCAACAACCCTTTTCGCCAAAACCCAAAACCCAAAACCCTTTTCCGTCACTACAAATAAACTGCATACAATGACTGCTACGCCGAAACCCAAACGCCGCAAAACCCTGCTTTTTGTGCTGATCGGGCTGCTGGTTTTGTTAATTGTCGCTGCTGCTGTCAAAGCGCGTCAGAAACCCAAAGGAGAAGAAGTTACCGTCGAACAGACCCAACGCCGCACGATTCGCGAAACGGTCAGTGCAAGTGGCAAAATTTTTCCTGAAACAGAGGTCAAGATCAGTTCCGACGTGTCCGGCGAGGTTATCGACTTGTACGTCAAGGAAGGCGATTCCGTTACTGTCGGACAGGTTTTGGCCAAGATCAAACCCGATGAATATCAGAGTGCTGTGGAGCGCGGCGAAGCGGCCGTAAACAGTGCAAAGGCGCAACGCCAGATATCGAGCACCAACGTGCAAGGCTCCAATGCCCAGATCGAGCAGTTGCGCGCCGACCGCAACCGCGCGGCAGCGCAACTCGAAGCCGGGCGCAAAAGCCACGAGCGCAACGAGCGCCTGTTCAACGAAGGCATCATCTCGTCGGCTGATTACGAAACTTCGCTGAGCAATTTCCGGGCCCTCGAAAGCGGCCTGGCTGCCGCCGACGCCATGCTCAAATCGGCAGAAAGCAACCTGCAAAGCGCCCGCGAAAACGTACGCGTCGCCGAATACGGCATCAACAGTGCCCAGGCCAGCCTCAAGGAGCTGCGCACCAGTCTGCAAAAAACCATCATCACCGCCCCGGTAAGCGGTATCGTCAGCAAACTCAGCGTGGAAAAAGGCGAGCGTGTACTGGGTACCATCCAGATGGCAGGTACCGAGATCATGCGGATCGCCAACATGCAGTCGATGGAAGTACAGGTAGATGTAAGCGAAAACGACATCCTCAAAGTGGCGGTCGGCGATACCGCCGAGATCGAAGTGGATGCCTACCTGGGTGAGAAATTCACCGGCAAGGTGACCGAAATCGCGAATTCTGCCAGCAATATCTCCTCCCTGACCAGTCTCAACACCGACCAGGTCACCAATTTTGTGGTGAAAATCCGCATCGATGCGGCTTCCTACGCCGGTCTGATGAAAGAACGCGGCCGAAACCCCTTCCGGCCCGGTATGTCGGCCTCGGTCGATATCTTTACCCATACGGCCGGCAACGCCCTGACGGTACCCCTCATTGCCGTCACCGCCCGCGACAAAGAAGAGGGTGAAAAAGATAAAAAGGACAAGCCCAAACAAGACAGCAACCTGGCCAGTGAAGAAGACAAATCCAAAGATGAAGAGATCAAGGAAATCGTCTTCGTGGTCAGCGGCGATACTGTGGGGGTACGAGAAGTGCGCACCGGTATCCAAGACAATGATTACATCGAAATATTGTCGGGCCTGCAGGATGGCGAAACCGTGGTCACCGGCCCTTATACGGCGGTTTCACGTCGACTAAAAGCAGGTACCCGCATTACGGTGGTGGATAAAGACAAAGACAAAGACAAAAAGAGCGGAGTCAAAGTAACCGTGGATTAATCCGCTTTGGGCCTCCGGCCATACACAACCAAATACCTACCTTTGCCGCGCAGCGCGTAGTCGTCTGCGCGGCAAATTTTTATGAATCAGGAACAACAACCCGTACCGACCGATACCGCCCGCCTGCCGGGCAATGGCCACTCCCGGCAAACCCAACTTTCCTCCAATCATACCCTGTTTTGGCGGGTTTTCGTACCGATTTTCGGTACGGTTTTTCTGGCCGGCTTTCTGATTGCATTTGTGCTGACGGCCGAAGATGAACTGTATCTGCCCTTCCCCGTGCTTTGGGCTCGCCTGGGTATCGCCGCCATCCTGCTCGCCTGGGTTTTACTGGTGCGAAGCACCGTTTGGCGCCTCAAACGCCTCGATGCCGACGACGCGTTTATTTACGTCACCAATTACTGGACGACGGTGCGCTATCCATGGGCCGATGTGGCCCGTATAGATGAGAAAAAGCGCGCCGGCCGCCGGATTATCCAGCTGCAACTGCGCGCCCCGGGCCGGTTTGGGCAGAAAATTTCCTTTCTGCCCAGTACCCATTTCTTTGACTGGATGGCAGAGCATCAAAAACAGGCTTTGCTGGTGGATAATTAAGCCCCCACTTACATCCTGCGGAGTTGCGCTTTAAAGACGCCATTTTCAATACTGACTTCAAAGCCGCCAGCGGTTGTGACTACGCCGCTGAACGTGCCTTCTACCTGATCGCCCCGGATGGCCGTCAGGGTCACCTGCAGGTCGTCAGCAGATTTCAGGTCGATGGGGCCGGCGCTGGTTGCGGGATCGTCGGTCAGCGGAACAAACACATGCTGAAAATCGCGCAGGGTGAGCCGTGCATTGCTGATTTCCTGGGGCACAACACCGAGGTCGATGTTGGCGGGCACCCACAGGTTGATGAGAAAACCGGGTGAGGAAACGCGATCCTGCCGTGTGATGCTGAACGATTTGGCCGCGGGAGAATAAGCCGTCCATTGGCTCAGCACGTCGCTGCTCGGTACGCACTCGCCCTCCTGTCCGGTGCAGGGCGTAAAGTCGAGGGTGTTGCAATGGGCGTCGGGGCGGTCTTCAACTGCATTTGCAGTAAAGACGCGTTCGCCTGCCTGAAACGAGAGTTCGGTTTGGATAGCCGGCGGAGCAGAACTCAGATTGATGGCATTTTCTTCCTTGGCGCATCCGGCCAATACTGCAATGCCCAAAAGGAAAAACGGGTAGATTCTGTTTATTTTCAAGTTGACTTTATTTTATTGGCTAATATACCCGATTTCCGGATGTTTTGTTGCGAAATATTTGTCAAAATGAAAAATATTAGCGTTTTAAAGTATGGGGCATCGAAAATGCCGGAGCCGGCGTCTTTGCGGATATCTGTTCATTCAATTTATCCGCTGACATCATGAAATCTGTTCTTGTTTCACTTTTTCTGTTTGCCGGTTTTGCCGCCACCGCTCAATCCGCCCGTTTCGACCTCGGGCTTGCCCATCAGTGGAATTTTCTCGATCGCGACATAGCGCTCACCGCCACGCGTTATTGGGGCGCTGACGGGCTTAGGGTCGGGCTCCACTATTTCCAGCACACTGCTCAGCCGACCGTTGCCTGGTACCGGCCCCGCGCACAAAACCCAGGGCAGCGCTTCGGCCTGAGCCTGGCATACGAGCGCCGTATTTTATTGCCGCAGGGCGACCTGGAACTGTATCCATTTGTCGGCGGACAAGTGTTTAAGGTTGCGTATGTATCGCAGAACGAGAATTTTGTGCAGTTGGCAGAAGAGCCGTCGGTTAATCTCAATACGGCTTTGGGTCTGTTGACCAAAGTAAAACTGCATCGCCGCATTTACCTGCAGGGTTCGGCAGCGCTGGGCCCCAATTGGTCGTGGGGCAACAATTTTGGCGGCAGGAACTTCGAGTTCGGCGGCTTGTCGGGCACGTTTTCCCTGGGAGCGCTTTACCGGATCTAGCCTTATCCTTCCATCAGGGCGATACCTTGTTCGTGCAATACGCTGCGGATGGCGAAACGGAGGTCGCTTTGCACTTCATCCGCTTCGAAAATACGCTGCGTCCAAAACTGTAAGCGGAAGACCAGACCACTTTTTTCATGAAAATCAAGTAGTTGCACTTCGGGCGCGCATTTCGGGTCGTTTTTGGTCACGTCCGGGTGCCCTTGGGCGCAATCGAGCAGGAGCCGCCTTACCTGTATGGGGTCACAGTCGTTGCGTACGGGGATTTGCACGTAAAATGCGGCGGGAATATCGGCGCGATAGTTCCAGTTGAGCACATTTTCAGTGATGAATTTGTGGTTGGGTACGATCATCACGGCGCCGTCGCGGCGGCGGAGTTTGGAGGTGCGCAGGCGTATTTCTTCCACCCGCCCCACGATGCCGTCGACCTGCAATACGTCGCCGATTTCGATGGTGCCTTCAAAAAGCAGGAAAACGCCCGAAGCGATGTCGCGAAAAATCTGCTGAATACCCAGGCTTATGCCGACCAGCAAAGCGGCCGAACCCGCCACCAGGGCTGTGATTTGCACACCGATGACCTGGAGCATGGCCGTGGCGGCAGCAATCCAGATCAGGTACTGAGCGATCAAAAACACCGATTTGCGCCGGCCTTCGTCCCAGTTGGCGTGCATGAGGCCCCGCTTGATTACGCGTTTGGAGAGTCTCTGCAGAAACCAGGCGCTCAGCCACACGAAGATCAGGCCCAGCACCATGGCTACGGTCAGGGTAAATCCTCCAATCTCGAGTAGTTTGGTTTCCAGCAGGCTTTTCATTTCAGCGCAGGATCAGTTTTTCGCGTTCGGGGCCGGTAGAAATCATACTGAACGGTATACCGAGGTATTGTTCGAGGTCTTCGATAAATGCCCGGGCGGTCGACGGCAGTTGGTCGAATTGGGTGGCCTGATCGAGTGACGATTGCCAGCCGGCATATTTTTTCAGCACGGGCTGCACTTCGCTGTAGCAGAGGTCGAAGGGCAGTTCGGTATTTACCCGGCCATCGGGGTGGCGGTATTGGGTTGCGGCGGCGATTTCGGCGAAGGTATTGAGCACGTCGATTTTGGTCATGCACAATTCGGTAGCGCCCGAAAGCAGGATGGTGTAACGCAATTGGGGCAGGTCGATCCAGCCGCAGCGGCGCGGCCGTCCGGTCGTGGAGCCGAATTCCTGTCCTTCCTGACGCAGTCGTTCGCCGGTTTCGTCGAGCAGCTCGCTGGGGAACGGCCCCGATCCTACGCGGGTGCAATAGGCTTTGGTGATGCCGATGACGCGGCCGATTTTTTGCGGCGCCACGCCCAGGCCGGTGCATACGCCGGCGGTCATCGTATTGGAGGAAGTAACGAAGGGGTAGGTGCCGAAATCGATGTCGAGCATGGCGCCCTGTGCGCCTTCGGCGAGGATACGCTTGTTGTCGGCCAACAAGTCGTTTACATAGTATTCGGCATCTACCAGGGGCAGGCGGCGCAGGGTATCGAGGCTCTCGAACCAGGCTTTTTCCTCGGCTTCGAGATCGAAAGGTACAGGCGGGTAAATTTTAAGCAGATCGAGGTGTTTGGTTTTGAGGGCTTCGTATTGCTCGCGAAAACTGGGCAGTTCGATA
Source organism: Saprospiraceae bacterium (assembly GCA_020849825.1). GTDB lineage: Bacteria > Bacteroidota > Bacteroidia > Chitinophagales > Saprospiraceae > M3007. The sequence continues at coordinate 1,044 of JADZFP010000482.1, read as the reverse complement.
CTGCCCACGCGCAAGCCGTTGCGGCCGGTTTTGTCCATATAGGTCGGACCGATGCCTTTGAGCGTCGAGCCGATTTTGGCCTGGCCTTTGTGGGCTTCGCTCGCGGCGTCGAGCCAGCGGTGGGTGGGCAGGATGAGGTGCGCCTTGCGGGCGACCAGCAGGCGCTTGTAAAAATCGACGCCGCTGGCTTCGAGGGCGCGCAATTCGCGTTGGAACACCACGGGGTCGAGTACAACGCCGTTGCCGATGAGGTTGACCTGATTGGGTCGGAAAATGCCGGATGGCACGGTGTGCAGTACATACTTTTTGCCGCCGAATTTCAGCGTATGTCCGGCATTGGGGCCGCCCTGGAAGCGGGCGACCAGGTCGTATTCTTCGGCCAGGAAATCCACAATTTTACCCTTGCCTTCGTCGCCCCACTGGAGGCCGAGAATGACGTCGATCTGCATATTTTTTTGGTTTCAGTTTTTGAAGGTGCAAAACTACGAAAAGAAGCCGGGTCAACGGTCCGGGGATTTAAACGAAAGGCTTTTCCTACCTTTGCGCCATGTTTCGCCTTTTGCTTTGCGGACTAATGACCTGCCTGATTGCCGGGACCTTGCTGTCTCAGGCAACGGCTTCGGTCAATCCATTTGAAATGCGCCACCGTTTGCCGCGCATCGATGTGCCGGACGATTCTCTGGTGGTGGAAAATCTGCCCCTGGACGACAGTAACCCATTTGACATGGCGCCACACCGGCCGCCTGGCGCTGTCAAAACGCTGCTTGAAGACGTAGCGGAGCCGTTTCAGCCCGAAACCTTGATCCCCAGAGGCAATACCATGCCGAAACAAGGTATTTTCTGGGTACTAACCATACTGCTTGGTTTCCTGACCGTGGCCATTGCCGCCAACCGAACGGCCGTCGGCCGGGCCTGGCGGGGTTTTTTGAACGACAACGGCCTGACCCTCGCCCAGCGCGAGGCATCCGGGTTGGTGGGGAATACGCCCTATTTCCTGCTTTACGCCAGTTTTTTGCTCAATGCCGCTGTTTTTATATTTCTGCT
>JADZFP010000481.1 GCA_020849825.1 Saprospiraceae bacterium | reverse complement strand
GATGTTGGCCGCCGATTCCTGTTTGGTGCGGTAAATAGCCTCGGACGATTCTTTCTGCGCAGCGGCAACTTCTTCCACGGCTTTTTTACGGGCATCTTCGGTGTCGCGGGCGTATTGCAGACGTTTTTCTTCGGCGTCTTTACGGGCTTGTGTAATCACGTTGGCCGACTGCTGGCGCACTTCATCGACTTCTTTTCTGGCACGGTCCTGCGCATCGGCCACTTCTTTGGCGAGCGCGGCTTTGCGGTCGTCGGCGTCTTTTTTAGCCTGGGCAACGGCTTCGATCGACTGTTGTTTGGCGGCAGCCACCTCACGTGCAGCGTTTTCGCGGGCGGATGCGACCAGATTGGCGCCTTCTTCGCGGGCTTTCTCCACGGCCTCGGCTGTTTCCTGGCGGATTTTGGCCGCATTTTCCTTGGTATTTTTGATTTCCTCGGCGGCTTGTTGTTTGGCAGTGGCAACAGCCGTTGCCGATTTTTCACGGGCATCGGCTACTTCGTCGGCCATGCGCTGGCGTTCGCGGGCGCCCGATTCGCGGGCTACGCGCACACTGTCGGCTTCGGCTGATTTAACCGAGGCGATGTTTTGCGCGCTCTGGCGTTTGGCTTCCGCCACGGCATTGGCGGCGTCTTGCTGGGCGCGCACCTGGGCTTCGCGGGCGGCGGCAATTTCGGTAGCCGCTTTCTCCTTGGCAGCGGCAATTTCGGCGGCGGCGCGTTCTTTACTGGAAACTACCTCGGCGGCCGAGGCATTAGCCGACTCCTGTTGCTTTTTCTTCGCGTCGGCGATTTGCTGTGCGGCTTCCTGCTGTATCTGTCGGATACGTTCGTCAGCCGTGACTTTGCTCGAAGCCACCTCCTCTGCGTATTGCTTCTGCGCCTGATCGGCCTTGGCATTGGCGTCGACCACTTTGTTTTTGGCTTCTTCCTGTGCTTTGACAACTTCGGTTTGGCTGCGTTCGCGGGCGCGGGCTACTTCGGCGGCACTTTCCTGTTTGATCTTGTTTTCCTGCTCTTTGGCCGCTGCAATCGTTTGGGCTAAATCAGCCTGTATTTTGGCAATTTCCTGGTCGGCTTTGACACGGGCGGCCTGCACCCTGGCGCCGATGGAGTCGCGTTCGGCTTTTGCCCTGGCTTGCGCCACTTCGATTGCTTTTGTGGCTTCCGCCTGTACATCCTGTAAGGTTTGCTGGGCTTTTTGTCGGCTATCCGCTACGCCCTGCGCAATTTCCGCCTTTTCTCCAGCGGCTTTTTGTTGTTGGTCGGCAACATCCTGCCGAATCTTTTCAATTTCCTCGGCCGCGCGCTTTTTGGCTTCGGCGACTTCGACAAGGCTGGCTTCTTTTTGTTTGGCGACATTTTCCCGAATTTCGGCCAGTTCGCTCGCGCTGTTTTGCTGAACGAGGCTTTTTTCTTCGGCAGATTTGCGGCGTGCTTCGGCGATTTCCAGTGCGAGGCGTTGTTTTTCAAGTACGCCGTTTTCGCGAGTCTTGGCGACTTGTTCGGCGGTTTCTTCCTGGATTTTCAGGACTTGCTCCGATGCGCTTTTTTTGGCCGACACTACGTCTTCAGTAGTTTTAGCCTGTTCCTTTTTTGCGGTTTCGCGGGCGGCAGCCACGGTGCGGGCATTTTCCTCGCGAATATTTTTCAGTTCTTCTTCTGCATTGCTGCGAGCAGTTGCCACTTCATCGGCATACTGCAACTTGGATTGCTCCATTTTTTCTTTCAGGGCAGCCAGTTCCTTGGCGGCGTTGTCGCGAGCCTTCTGGACTTCTTCGGCAGATGTCAGTCGGGCTTTTTGGATTTCTTCACCCGCCTGGCGGCGGGCATCTTCTACGCTTTGCGCAATTTTGGACGTCTCTCCCTCGGCTTTGGTGCGGGTTTGTTCGATGGCCGCTTTGGCTTCTTCCTGGGCTTTTTGAATTTCCGCCAAACTGGTTTTTCTCGCTTCCACCACTTCATTGGCGTATTCCAGTTTTTTCTGGTTGGCGTTTTCGCGGGCGGTCGCCACTTCCTGCTGGAGTTGGGCTTTGATGGCCTCGGCTTTGTCTTTTTCCGCCTTGATCTCGTTGCGCAAGCGCTCTTTGGTGGTTTCCAGTTCGGAACGCAGGGCTACTACCTCTTCATCCGAAGAATTCCCCTTGGAAGGACCCGATGCGGGCTTCGTTTTGGTGTCGGTTTTGGCACCGGCAGCAGGGGGTGCAGCAGGGGTTTGGCCCGCCGGCACAGGTTTGGCTACGGCGGCGCCCGGCGTATCTTTTACGGCGCCACGATCGATGGCATTGTTGAAGCAGGAAACCAGGCCTTTGAATTCAGCCTGTTTGTTGGGATTAATGGTGAATTTGTACTTCTGACGATCGACGAAATTGACAAAATTGATGCCGGTAATATTCGATTCGGAGAGCCACTGAATGGCATCCATGTCCAGACGCAAATTGTTCTTGTGCGTCGGTACGGAGCCGGTGCCCACTTCGCCCATACTGAAGAATTTATAGGTCTGCTCCTTGCCGGTGTTATCGACGAACACCACCAGGTCGTCCTGATTAAATTCGATACCGCCTTGGGAAATCATACGGGCAAAAACCCCCTTTTCATCTGTAAAAAACTCGATGGAGTAGTTGTAACTGCCGCGTACCACAATGGTCAGGGAGGAAGTACGGACAATCTGAACCCCCGAAATCTTCTTGTTTTCGAGGATGACGGCATTGCAGTCCTGCGAAATCAGGGGCAATGAAATACAAAGGGCGATCAGGGTGAAGGCAATTTGACGGAACAAAGTCAACATGTTAGTGTCAGGAAGGATTGATGACGGAAAAAGGGAAGCAATCATTGGATTTCAACGGGTGAAAATAATCACCTCGTCGCTCCAATAACGCATTTTTCAGAATTTATTTAGTTAAAAAATCCCTAAACCCCGAATTATTATCGGGAAAGATTCCGCCAGAAGGTTAAATATAATGGGTGGTTCATTTCATGGTATTGGCAAACTCTTCCAATAACAAGAAACGAGCCTGGGCGTCGGCGGGTTGGGCGCGGTAAAAGGAAAAATGTTCGAACTCCGCAAAAATGGCTTTCTGACGGTTGAATTGCGTTCGGCCGCCGGCTTCACTGCGTTCAAGTTCTTCACGCATTGCGCCCAGCACATCGCTTTCGAGCGCGATGAGCTCGGATTCGCGTCCGGCGTTGAAAGCCTCGCGCAGGCGGTCGGTTTTGGCGGCAAAAATATGGGGCGCCGATTGGGCGACGGTGGTTTCGGGGCGGGGAAAACGAGCGGGCTCCTGTGCAGCAGCAGTGTAAGCCAGAAAACAGATCAGGGCAAAAGAGCAGAGTAATCGAGTCATAAGTCAGATCAATCAGGAATTGGTTATCGGTACAAAAATGCGGTTTTACGGCGGTATTTTATATTTTTCGGGTCAAATGCGTCACAGGCAGTCAAATTATTTTGTTGTAGACGGTTGTTTCCCGACCGGTTGCAATTGCCCGTTTTTACGGCAAAGCCAGGCCTCGTGGGCCAATTCGAACAGGGCAAAATCGCCTTTTGAATTGCCAAAGGCGACGATCCGATCGTACTGTTTCAGGTCGAAAGCAGCGCGTACTCTACGGCCTTTTTCGGCATAATTGCAGTTGGGGGTAGCAAAATGCCCCGTAAACCGGTTGTTTTCAAAAAACGCTTCCGTACAAATCATTTGCACCTGTTCATCCCTGCAAAAAGGCTGCAACCACAAATCCAGTGATGCAGAGACAATGGCAACCGTTGCTCCGCTGCCCCGATAGGCGCGCATTTTTTCCAAAAGTTCGGGACGAAGCCGGTGCGGAATGACCTCCATGCAAAAACGTTCACCCAATTGTGCCAGTTCCTCGCGCGTCTTTCCGGTAAAAAAATAAGCGATCACGCTCTCTTTCGCTCCGCCATTGCTCCACCGGCCCGACATCAGCAATTTCAACAACCGAAAAGCAATACCCGGAAGCGCAAACAAAAAACGCCGCCAGGCCCGCAGACGACGGCCCGCGCGACCGCCTTTGCGCCCCCATTGCGCAGCAAAAAGCAGGTACTCCAGCAGGGAGTTGCTCCAGGTGAGCGTCCCGTCAAAATCGAATAATACCAGCCAGTTTTTCCGTTGCATACAGGGCGTTTGCGTCAATTAACGGTGCTTTCACCAAAATATTCCAGCACCCAAAAATGCGGGCTTTCCTCCAGTAATCGGCCGTGCATCAGCACCCGATGGGTAAATTCCAATTCGGCATCCTGTTCAATCCGCGTACGGCCGTACGATTTTTCAATCAAAAACACGGGTCGCGTATTACTCATTTGCTTTAAAATCAAAGTATTATCCCGATTGCACTCCCGACCCACCAACCAGTCGAGTGGCAACGGCGGGGCTGTGCGTGTCAGAAAATTAGCTTGTGAGAACGACGGCAGCGTCTTGAACGACGGGCCGTATCGCTCCGCCAGACGCTTCAAATCGAGGTACAGGGCAGCCGTCGCCGTATCGCTCCGAATCCCTTGCATAACTGGGAAAATGGCACTCATATCGACCGTCATTTCGCTCCGGCGACCGTCGCGATACACAAATTCGTAGCCGTAGCGAAATACGCCGATCAACAGGGTCAAACTTAATACCGCCGGCAAAGCGGACGAACGGCCGGGGAAACTGGCCGACCACAATCGCCGCGATATATCCATTATGGCCCACACCATCGGCGTAGAAAACAGGATCGGCAAATTATAGCCCCAACTGATACTGGTGCACCAACTCAGCCCCAGCAGAGCGAAAAACGGAGCCGCCTCTCCCCTGCCCCAACGCCCCGAGCCCAACTGCCAAAGACCATACACGACTGCCAGATCGAACAACAATCTTGACTGTGCAAACGGGGCCGTAAACTCCTGCCTCAACCACAAAATACGCACGTACAAAAACGACAACATCAACAACCAGCCTGTCCAAACCAATAGCACCGGGCGGCTCAGTCGAGCCTCCCCGCCTTTCCAGAGCCACCAGACCGGCAATGGCAGCAGCAAAACCGTAGCAGCAGCAACCCAGGGATTAATGCGCAAATAATCCAGAATACCGTGCTGAATGGCTTGTCCGCCGCTGGCCGACTGGCCGGTCATGGCCCAAAAGCCGTTCCAGGCGCCGTCGCACATCAAATAACCCGCAAACAATGCCGCGGCCGCGGCCAGTCCGCCATAGAGCGCCAACAAACCGGCCTTATTTTTTTGAAAAAAAAGCAGGACCAGTAGAATGATCGGCAAAGGGTAAAAAGATTGCTTGCACAACATGGCCCCGAATGCAAAAACACCCGCCCAAAAGCCGCCATTTACTGCACCGGCGCGGAACAAACTCCAGAGGGATACACTGCCCAGGAGCAGTCCGTCGACCGTATGCCAGGCCATGGGCGTGTAGCAATGAACCGACACCACAAAACCAAAGGCGGCCAGTATCCATCTTTGACGGCCGGTCAGCAAAGTAGCGGCAGCCAGCCAGGCAGACAGCGCGATTTTCACATAAAACAGCCAGCGTTCACCCAAAATAGCCCAGTTTTCCGGCAACAATTGCAATTCAAGCGCGCGCAGCCAAACGGGTAATGGCGGGCGTACGTACACGATTTCCCGATACAGGGCTTTGCCGTTCAACACCTGCCAGGCCAGCCCGGTCAGAAAGCCGCCGTCGGTCTCGTTGGTTCCATACGGGGCATAGGCCAGTGCATAGCCCAATACGAGGCTGAGAAACAAACCCCGCCATAGGCGGGTTTCATCGTATTGGACAGGGAATTTTTGCACGATGATGCCAGGTGATACGGTGGTAAAAAGAGTCGGCAAGATGCGGAAAAAGCGGAAATACCAGTGGGAAACAACAACGGCAAGCCGGGTTGTAAATATTTTACAGGAGAGTAAGTAAAGTGGGAAACCTGTCGAAATCTACCGTTCGTCCCTGTTTTTTCGCAGTTGATTAGATTGGTTAGGATGGAAAGAGTTTCCGTTTCACCTTAGAGCATGTTTAAATTTCAGTCGCCGGGCTCCAAGCGACTGAAATTTAAACATGCTCTAAGAGTAAAATAAACAACAACGACATGCCCCGTACACAAAAGGTAACTAACCATGCAAAGACGAGATTTCCTTTCCACTGCCGGTCTGCTGGCCGGACTTGCAGCCACGCCAAACCTCAGTTTTGGACAAAAAATCACGTTGTCAGAGCCTATTGAACCAATCTTATTGCCCGCTCGTGAACCCTTAGACCACAAAGGCGGAATGGACATTCGCGTTTGGGTGCGTTCAGCCATGACCGGCGGCGTTTATTCCAGTGTCGAATGCGCGGTGGCCCCCAGGGTGATGGGCCCTCCCCCTCATTTACACAAAGAACTGGATGAACTGATGCTGGTGTTGGAAGGCACGGCCAGTGTGTTGGTAGACGGCGAAGTGGTGGAAATAGGCGCCGGAGGCTGGCATTTGAGACCGCGAAATCTGGTACATACCTTTTTTAACGCCTCGGATAAGCCGCTCCGTTTTATCGATATGTACTTCAATCAGCCTTTCGAAGAATTTCTGGAAAAGGTATTTTTTGAATACACACCCGAAAAAGGCTACCCCTTTGGTTCAAAAGAAAGAGATCAGGTGATGAACGAACTCAACGACCGTTTCGGGCTCGTTTATGCGCCAACTGCCAATGAAGAAAGGAATGCTTTAATGGAGAAATATGGCTTGAAATAAGTCCGATTATCAAAAACGCCCGTCTCGTACCAGGCGAGACGGGCGTTTTGAACCAAAAGTAAATATTCGCACCCCAAAAACGCTCTAATCACATAACCAACTCATTATCAAGGTGCAAAATAAATTTTGTAGCCCCAAGTGGAATCGAACCACTATCTGAAGTTCCGGAAACTTCCATTCTATCCGTTGAACTATGGAGCCAAAAGGGAGCGCAAAATTACGACGCCCGGCAATATCCGCCAAACATGTTTCCGCATTTCGTCAGTTCATCTTTTCATGCAAGCCTTTTTGGCGGTGCAGGGCTTCAAGTTGCGCATCAATACAGTCGCGGGTAGCATCGAGCATTTGTTGGGCGTCGGAAACCGGAATCAACGGCCCGTAGCGCACATACACCCGAATTTTTTTTTCACCGAAACGCCGGATAAAATGTGGCAGAAAGGTGTCGTTTCCGATCCAGTAGTCGGCCGGATTGTCGTATTCGATCATTACCGGCGTCACGGGAATGTTCTGTTCGGCAGCCAGCGCAAAAGCGCCGCGTTTGAGCGGGATACAGCGAGGGTGACCGTGTGTGGTGCCTTCCGGAAACAAAATAACGGGGAAACCTTCCCGCACTTTTTCCCCGATGCCCGCCAGGGTGCGTTTGCGGCTGCCCACGTTTTCTCTTTTTAAAAACAACACCCCGCTCGTTTTTGCGCCGTACCCGACGATGGGCCAGCCGGCCACCTCCGCTTTGGAAACCGGGTAACCCAAAATATCCATGACCAGGATAACCGGATCGAGGTACGAACGGTGGTTGGCCATAACGATGCAGGGCTGATCGGGAGGGCGGCCCTCCGCCTGTACGTCGACGCCGATGCGGGGCAGCAACCAGCGCCCCCACGATTGCCGGATACGCATGCCCCGCAGCGGCGAAGGCCCCAGCAGCCAGCCCGAAACCACGATCTGCGTGACCCGCAGCAGGGTGTATGTCGCAAACAAGAATAGTCGGAATATAGCGCGCAGCGTCTTCATTGAGGCGGATTTTCGGTTAAGCGGCTTTCAATCCAGTGCCGTGATTGTTCGAGCAGACCAGCGGATTCATTGCCTCTGTAAACCGGACCGAAATGTACGTCGACCCGGATTTTATCCTGTTTAAATCGGCGGTAGGCATGTTGCAAAAAACTTTCCGAACCGATCCAGAAATCGGCCGTTTCGGCAAAACAAAAAGCGACCGGAGAAAGTGGGATCTGTTGTTCGGCCGCGGCACGGAATGCTCCTTTTTTGAAGGGCAGTACCCCGGTGGGCAGCCCGGAAGTTGTTCCTTCAGGAAATAAAATAATGGGATAACCGTCGCGGACAGCCTGCGTGAGCGCTTTTAGGGTATTCGCCCTGCTGTTTGCGCTTTCCCGTTTGAGGTAAAGAATACCAGCCATTTGGGCGCCTTTACCCAGCAGCGGCCATGAAGCCATTTCCGCTTTGGCGACCGGCAGCGCATCGATGTAAGCCAGCAGAATAATGGGATCGAGATAAGAACGGTGGTTGCAAACGAGCAGGCAGGGCTCCGCCGGCACTTCGCCGAAAGAGCGGATTTCCACCCCCACACCGGCCAGTAAATTCCGCGCCCAGCGCCGGCGAATACGCATGGCGTCGCGCAGATCGGCGCTCAGCACGAGCTTTCGCAGATAGATCAACAATACGATCCAGGCGGTGTAAAACACAAAAAAAGTGAAACGCCAGGCGATGCGCAAATGCTTCATATACAACAGGGGAAACGAAACATGGGGCCTCCCGGTCGGGAGGCCCCATGCGAATTTGGCGTAAATTCAGTTTATGGGCGCATGCCCGTCAGTGCTTCCTTGATTTCCCCCACCTGAACGTCGAGATGGGAAGCGTCGTAGATACATTCGCCCTCGACGATCAGCAGCACTTGCGGAGATTCGTGGTAGACCTGAAAAGTATCCGCCACCGCATTGGATACTGAACGGTGCTGGATCAAGTCGAGGTAATACGCTTCTATTTCCTGCGGTCCGAACGACCAGTCGTCTTCCAACCGGAAGCGGGCGATCGAACTGATGTTGCAACGCGTGCTGTGTTTGAAAATCAGACAGGGTACCTGTCGTGAGCGTTCCTGGATTCGGATTATTTCCTCCTCCGAACGCAATGGAATCCATTCGGGCATCGTCAATTGTTGTTTACATTACAGATCGCTGCCCGGGCAACCGTAGCCGCGGTGACAAGCTTCAAGCAGGAACAGGGCTGCGAAGAACGCGAAAGCGAGAATTTTCTTCCAGTTTTTCATTGTATGTCAAATTGAATAGAGGTGAGAGAATAGCAGATTGAAAACGAGTCAAAAAACGGAAATGACGTTGGCTTATTGTTGCAAAACCTGTGCCAGCCCCTATTTTCGCCGCAAAAGTCGCAAAAATTACCAAAAAATACCAAATTATTGTTTGAAACGCGGGCAACAAACACCCGGACAGCCAAACATGATTCGGAACAACTGTTAAAATCGTCATAAAGTTTATGCGTATCCACTTTATCGCCATCGGCGGCGCGGCCATGCACAACCTGGCCCTGGCCTTGCGCCAAAACGGCCATCAGGTCAGCGGCTCGGACGACGAAATATACAATCCTGCCCGCGACCGGCTCGCCGCGGCAGGCTTGTTACCCGAAACTTTCGGGTGGCATCCGGAAAAAATCACACCCGCGCTCGACGCCATCGTACTGGGTATGCACGCGCGGCCCGACAACCCGGAATTGTTGCGGGCGCAAGCCCTGGGCTTGCCGGTTTTCTCCTATCCGGCCTTCATGGTGGAGCAAGCGCGCGAAAAAAAACGCTACGTCGTCGCCGGAAGCCACGGCAAAACGACAACGACCGCCATGGCTATGCACTGTCTGCGGAAGGCGGGCTACGACTTCGACTACCTGGTGGGCGCCCAGGTGCAGGGGTTCGATACGATGGTGCGTTTGTCGGACGCTCCGGCTTTGTTGGTCGAGGGCGACGAATATTTTGCTTCCCCGCTCGATCATACGCCAAAAATGGTGCGTTTCAAACCACATTTTGCCGTCATTACCGGTATTGCCTGGGATCATATCAACGTCTTCCCAAGCTTCCGGGACTACGTCGCGCAGTTCGACCGCCTGGTTGAAGCTATTGAGCCGGGCGGTAGTCTGGCCTGGTATGCAGACGACTCCGAACTTCAGCAGCTCGTAGCACGGCATACGGGAGAACATTGGCAAAGCCTTGCTTTTTCTCCATTTCCAGCCAGGGTCGAACAAGGCCGCACTCGCATCGACCTGCCCGGCAAAGAGCCGGCGCCCTTGCAAATATTCGGCCGGCACAACCTGCTCAATGCAAAAGCCGCAAGCCTGATTTGCCGCGATTTTGGCATGGATGAGTACGAATTTCTGCAACACCTGTCCGATTTTCAGGGCGCCGCCAAACGCCTTCAATTGCTCGCCGGTTCGGAACACTGCCAGGTATGGCTCGATTTTGCCCATGCGCCCTCAAAAGTAGCGGCCACCGTTTCGGCAGTACAACAACAATACCCCGACCGCCCCCTGACTGCCTGCCTCGAGTTGCACACGTTCAGCAGCCTCAATCGCGATTTTTTACCCCAGTATGCAGGAAGTCTCGATGGCGCCGATCGCGCCGCCGTTTTTTACAGTCCTCATACCATCGAAATGAAAAAACTGCCAGCGATAAGCGTCGACGAGGTTCGTGCGGCATTCAAACATCCCCGGCTCGAAGTCTTCACACAAAAAACTGCGTTGGCAGAATGGCTGGAAAGCCAGCGTTGGGCAGCGCGCAATTTGCTGCTCATGTCATCGGGCACTTTCGAAGGGCTGGACAGCCATGCTCTGGCTAAAAACCTTTGTGCGCTTTGATGCGGTCGCCTCGTTATTTTTTTTCAAAAACCAGCCCCTCTCCGGGCAACAAGCGCAACCCCGGCAATATCCTGTGCTGATTTGCCCCCTTGTCGTCGTCGGTAGTAGAAAAGAGAAAACGCCAGGATTGATCAGATTCATCCAGGGCCAAATCGGTGGCCTGACGGGTATCCAGATTGGCAACAAACAAATAGCGGGATTCGCCCGATTGCGTCCAGGCCAGGCATTTTTTCCGGCCTTCCGGATCGGGCGGTATCAGCCATTTCACCGATGCGCCATCGATCGACGGGCAGATTTGATCAGCCAGCGATTTTTGCCGTGCCAGGCGATGGTTCAACGTGTGATTTTGGCCCCATTGATATGGCCCGCGCGTGCTTTTGGGGCCGTCTTTCACATAAAATACGTACAATTTTGAATAAAACTCGTTGGGCGCCGGTTCTGGATGCGGGTCGCGGCACTCAAAACCCAGCCCCATGTAGGCTGGCATATCGGTCAAAAAAAGCGACAGAAAATAGCGGATTTCATTGCCGTCGAGGTAATAGCTGTCGAAACGGGGATCATCTTTATCGGCAGTAAACAAGGTAAAACCCGGTGCAAATTTCCGGGTATCGAGCAAATTCCGGTAACGGGCAAATTCGGAGATAAACTCAGGGCTGCCGACGGGCTCGGACTGCAAATTGCCCAAAGTTGCATCGGCGCGGCTGGCTTCCAAATGATCGCATTCATCGCCGTAGGCCATGGTATCGGGCGGCGCCAGAAAACTCTCGGCAAAGTAGGCAAAGGGCGGCCAGTCGGCAGCAATCGTCTTTTTTACCGCGCCCAACAGGTCATACCATTCGTCGGGTTGTGCCGGCACACCGCCGGGACGCATTTGCACGTGCGACATGTCGCCGCGCATGAAATCGAAGCCGAATTCGGTGCGTACTGCGCGGTAGTGTTGGCAGACGTAATCCCAGGCAGTCTTGTTCGGGCGGTCGAAATCGAGCGCCCAATCGCGGTTATTGTCGAGCGATTCGTAGAGGCGATACCGGGAGAGAGGGCCAAAAACCCGCGACATACTCTGCGGGTAGGTAATTCGATAGTCGCGCCATTCACGGCCTTCGTCGTCGATTACCCTGGCTGCCGGGTTGGGATCGACCTCCAGTCCACGGTACGGCGGCCCCATCGTAGCGGGCGCTGTTTCCAGCCCGCGATCATACAGCCATTGCACAATCGCATTGCGTCGGCGGAGGCGCCCCTGGTAATCGTATTTCTGACCAAAAAGAACCTTTAACCGTTCGTTTTCAGGCATTTGAATAAAAAAACCTTCCGGTGTATCCGGCAAGGAAGGCCGGGTATCGGCAGGTCCAAATTGTCGAACAAAATCCAGGATACAGCGCTCTACATCGGCGACCAGATCATCGTCGTGTCGCACGATTTCGTGATCGACGCGTTGCAGCCATTCAAAAAAACGCGGGTTGGCCAGGGCCATTTCGGAGTACCGGTCGGTATGCGGCACCACGTCCATTCCGACCACGCGTCCGGTTGCATGGAGGAGATTGACGACCACTTTGAGTTGTTTTTCGACGGTATCGAGCGCGGGAAACAGTCGCTGCAAGTCAGTATTGAAAAATTCCGGATTGATGTTCCAACTGGCGGGCCCGTACAAACTGGCTACCACTCCGGGCTCCCAGATCGGGAGGATATGAACGGCGTTGTAGGCGGCGGGTTGCGTGAGCATGTACGGAAGAATGTGCCAGAAAGAGCCAATTGTCCGCACGTTGATGCCAACCGTTTTTGCGGTACGAATCCAATGGCTGGGGGCATCGTCGGCGATCGGGCTTTTGAGCGTGCGTTCCGGATCGAAAGCATCGTACAATATGGCGCCGTACAAGTCCTCCATCCATTTCAATTGCAGTTCTATGGGCGCCGACAGCACTTGTTCCGGGTGGCTGTCGAAAAAAGCAACAGAGCTGATTCGGTTCAAAGTTTACCAGGTATGAGATCAAAAATGTAAGAAAACCATGGATAGTAATTTTACAAAAACTCAATTGCGCCTTGCTAATTTTTGTAAAATTGGCGAATTTTGTCGTGACGAAGATAGTTGAGTTTGATCAGTGATGTTCTGGAGGCACTATTAAAATACTTTCCCTACGCCCTGTTAGTGCAATGTCCGATGGCTTTAATGCCACAAAATTTCTTCAATTCAAAACGTACCACATTTACTGTTCCGGCGCCCCCAATCAATATTCCTGAATCAAGCAGGCTATTTTCCGATTTAATCCCTCCTCTTGCCATGCAGGAAGGAGTAATGCACTTTGACTCACTACACTCTTTTTAAATCCAAGCGCCGTGATCTACAAAATCAAATTGAAAAATGCCGATGAGACGGTATTGCTGGATGATCATGTTTATGAATGGCTATCCACAGACCCCTATCTCGTAAAACTGGAATTTATTCAAAATCTCCGACGCCACTCCAGCGGTTGCGCCGTTTTTCAGAAAACGTGGAAGAAAGCCGATGGCTCCTTCAAAACCGAAACCCTCTATTTACACAAATTACTGGCAGAGAAATACTTGTCTGATCAGAAAGAAAAAGGAGGCAAACTGGTTGGCGCCAAAAATGGAAACAAGCTGGACTGCCGGCTCGAAAATCTGGTTTATCGATCGCGTTCGGCGGCCAGCCGGCAGCGCCGCACCACCAGCGGAACCGGCTATACCGGGGTGTACAAGGAGCACAATCGTTACCGTGCCGTTATTTCGATCAATGGCAAATCGGTGCACATTGGCATGTTCGATACCGCCGAAGAGGCAGCAGCAGCCTATAATAAAGTTTCGAGGGAGACGTACGGCGAAGCAGGAAAAATCAACAAGGTAAAAGGCTGGTCCTGAACCCATTCAGTGCATACGATCGCCGCGTACTTCGAGATTGCGCATAATTTCCACTTCCTGCCGGAGGTATTCCTGCCAGCGGTTCCAGGCCTTTTCCTTGCCGAAATACATTTCCGCCAAATCCAGAAAGAGCCGGTAATGGCCAGCCTCTGCAACCATAAATTTGTAGTACCAGCCGCGCAACGATTCGTCGGCGCAATGGAGGGAAAGCAGCCGGAAACGCTCGCAACTGCGCGCCTCGATCAGGGCGCAGGTCAGCAGGCGCTCCAGTAAGGCCTCATCGCGAGAGACGCCTTTTTTCTGGAAGGCCAGCAAGGCATTGACGTAAGCGTCTTTACGCTGGCGGCCGAGTGAGAGGTCGCGCTTTTTGAGTTCTGCCAGCACCATACGGAAATGCCCCCATTCTTCGGTGACCACCGGCGACAACTCCTCCACCAGTTCAAGCCGATCGGGATAGGCCTGGATGAGGGAAATGCAGGCTGTCGCGGCTTTTTGCTCACAGTAGGCATGGTCGGTAAGGATCTCTTCCAGATCCATCTCCGCCAAGTTAACCCAGCGGGGGTCGGTGGGCAATTTGAGGCCGAGGGTGGTATTGGTCATTTGTTCTTCCATGTCCGCAAAATTAGCGGCTTCCCGATTGTCTGAAAATCTTCTTTTGCAAGCATCGTATTTTTGCCGCTATGGAAAAACAAAGTATGGCCGCGCTGGGCCGGCTATCGGTAGAAGAATTTCGGGGGGCTGGTAAGTTTCCGCTGATGTTGGTACTCGACAATATTCGCTCCGGTCTGAATGTCGGGTCTATTTTCCGTACAGCCGATGCTTTTGCGCTCGAAAGCGTTATTCTTTGCGGCATCAGTGCGCAACCGCCGCACCGGGAAATCCTGAAAACAGCGCTCGGCAGCACCGAATCGGTTGAATGGACGTATCTGGAAAGCGCTGAAGAGGCCGTCTGCCGCCTGAAAGCGGAAGGATGGCGCATTTGGGCGGTTGAGCAAACGACCACGAAAGTTTGGTTACAGGATTTTACCCCCGAACCCGGTGAGAAATACGCCTTTGTGCTGGGCAACGAAGTGCACGGCGTAGCCGAAAACGTGCTGCAACACTGCGAAGGAGCCGTGGAAATCCCCCAGTTCGGCACCAAACATTCAATCAACGTCGCCGTAGCGGCCGGAATCGTAAGTTGGGAACTCATCCGGAAAATGTCATTTAATAAAGCGTAACAATCTGCATCCGGCGGGATTGCTGCAACTGTCCTAATTTTGCCCCTTCAAAACATTTTTGATCCAGATATGAAAGTATTCAAATTCGGTGGCGCCAGCCTCAAAGACGCCGCCGGTGTACGCAACGTAGCGAGTATTTTGCAAAAATATCAGTCGGAGTCGCTGGTAGTTGTCGTTTCGGCAATGGGTAAAACCACCAACGCCCTCGAAGAGGTCGTAGCCGCCCATGCCAAACAAACCGGCCATGCGCAAGAACTGTACGAGGCCCTGAAAGAACGCCATTACGTCATCATGCGCGAATTGTTCGACGAAGGCGACGAAGTATTCAACGCCGTCAACGACACTTTCGTAGAAGGCGAATGGGTGCTCGACGACAAACCTGCCGACAACTATGACTACATGTACGACCAGATCGTCTGCATGGGCGAGCTGGTATCTTCCAAAATCGTGGCGGCTTACCTCAACAAAGCCGGACTAAAAACCGCCTGGCTAGACGCGCGCGACGTGGTGGCCACCGACAACACCTACCGCGAAGGCTGGGTAATCTGGGACAAAACCAAGGCAAATGCCCAGAAATTCGTCGCGCCCTTGCTGGCCGGCGACGGCTTTGTGCTCACCCAGGGTTTCATCGGCTCCACATCCGAAAATTTCACCACCACCCTCGGTCGTGAAGGTTCCGATTACTCGGCCGCAATTTTTTCACATTGCCTCGATGCGGAAGGTATGTTCATCTGGAAAGACGTGCCGGGCGTACTCAACGCTGACCCGCGGCTTTTCGAAAACGTCATCAAACTCGACCGGCTGTCGTACAAAGAAGCCATCGAAATGACCTACTATGGAGCACAGGTCATTCACCCGAAAACCATCAAACCGCTGCAAAACAAGAACATACCGCTTTTTGTCAAATCTTTCCTCGATCCTGAAGCGCCGGGCACGGAGATCAGCAGCGATACCGAAGACACCTACCCTCCGATCGTCGTGGTGGAAAAAAACCAGACTTTACTCCATATCAGCACCAACGACTATTCCTTCGTAGCGGAACAACACCGGGCGCGGCTTTTTGGCAAACTGGCCGACCTGCGGCTT
>JADZFP010000480.1 GCA_020849825.1 Saprospiraceae bacterium | reverse complement strand
GGGCAATAATAATCTGTTTGTTGTTTCTGCCAAACGCGTCGGCACTGAAGGCACAAACCACTTGCACCGAGTCTAATACCCTGCCGCTCGAATGCTACCAACTGGGCGTGGAGATCAAACCAGTAACAAGCACCCAAACTCCGTGTTACAATTGCAATATCGAGCCGCTGAATTGTCATCAAACCCAGTTCGAAGTATTTTTGGTGACAAATGGTATTCCCCAGGGTTATCCATCAACGTTTTGCCTCGATTACGATGCTATCACAGTTTCTCTGCGGGTAAGCGGTACGAACCCGGCCGGGTTGCCATCCACCACCACGATTGACAAGGCAGCGACCCTGAATTGTAGCGCGGGGCTTGGACTTGATGATTTCCTGGAAGTAGACGAATCCGAGCAATTGATCAACTTTATCGTGGGCGCCGGCGAAACGCCTCCCCCGCTGGTGTTCAGCACAAGCAATTCGGGCTGTGTAGGCAACAATACCAGAAGTGTAAAACTCTTTACCATTGTCGTCAATACAGGTCTGGGAGAAACCGTGACGGTCGATTGCGCCGACTTATTTTATCATGAGTCCGACAGCGATATCAGTTGTTTTCTCGAAGATGAAAACACGCCGCCTCAAATCATTTCCTGCTCTGGAGCCAATTACACGCCGCCAACTTTGGCGAATCAGCCAAATTTGACGGTCGATCTTGGCGGGTACTATTTTACAGGAACGCCACAATACGGCGTAATCCCGGTAGAAATTAATACTTCTCTGAGCGGATTTCGATGGCTGGATTTCAGCCTTCGGCTTGATATGGAAAACCTGATGCAGACGCCTGAACTGGATTTCAGCAATGCGCCTTTTCAGCCCGTTTACTCCTATATCATCCCTATACCCGGCACAAACGACTGGTATGTCTATGCTCGCTATGAAAATATAAGTGGCCTGAACTCAGGAATAACGGAAATATTCGATATACGAATCAATCCGCCGATGTACATCACTTGCGGAGGGGAAGTAACCGCCGACCTCGAACGTGGCCGGCTCGAAACCACCCAAGGTTGCGGCTGGGCCTTACTGGGAGATCCGGAAACACTGGATTTTGGAGACTGCCCCGGCATTTGCGACGAGGGATATTCCGTCGAAGTCAGTGGCTACCAGATTCCCGGCTTACAAAATGGCTGTAAAATTCAGGTTTTACTGGGCTTCGACTGGCTGGATGCGCAAGCAGGCGCCTACGATTTCCACCATTTGCGTTTGCGGCTGGACTTCACCGCTTCCGATCAGGTCGTCCTGGAAAACGTTGACTTGAATAGCGCTATCAGCAACTCCAACCCTAACTATGTCAGCAACCCAGCTGTGTGTCCTGGCCACAACGATTATGCGGAAATCTCTGCCGATGGCCACAGCCTGACAATCTGTTACGACAACCCAGGCGGGTTTTATAGCGGATTGACCACGATAGACCGTCAGCCGCCATACCTGATTCTCACATTCGACGCACCAGACGGGGGGTGCGTGGAAGATGTAACATTGCGGGAAGCCGAATTCGGCCGGGTCTTTATCAAAAATGGCGTCACGCAGTATGGCGCTATTTGTACGATTGATCCGGAAACCGATTTTAACAAAAGTAACTTTCCCGTATGCGCTCCATTTATACATACCACGGTACGCAATGCCAAACCCAATTGCCCTGCAGCGGTGGACAACGTAAATATTGAAATTACAGACGGCGCCTCATGTTTGTTGAATGGTCTGAGTTCCTGTGCCGGCTATGCCACGTGTGTTTGCGATTACGACACCTATACCGTGACGCCGACGAAAGACGACAACCCCATGAACGGCGTCTCCACCTTCGACCTGGCCCTTATTAGTAAACATATTTTGGGTATTGAACCCTTTGATTCACCTTACAAGATTATTGCGGCGGATTTCAACAAATCCAATAGCGTCACGATTTTCGATATCGTGGAACTGCGCAAACTCATCCTCGGCGTCTATTCCGATTTCCCGGAAAATACGTCCTGGCGTTTTATCGACGAAAGTTTTGAGTTCACTGATCCTGCCACTCCTTTCCTTGATGTTCCGTTCCCAGAATCCGTCACCTTGCCCGTCAGCGCTTCATCGCCCGGCGAAGCCGGGTTTATTGCCATCAAGACGGGCGACGTCAACCTCAGCCATATCGCGGGCTGCGCCCCGACCGATCCGGGCTGCAAACCCTCAGCGGGCGAACAAACGGCCGGACAAGTAATAGCGGGTTTGTCGGCCCCCGAAGGCCGGCAGGGCGATCTGATCACCCTCGCCCTGCAACACGAGGCGGCGGAAGCCCTGTCCGCCGTGCAGGCGGGTTTGTCCTTCGATCCCGGGCGATGGGAATTCATCGGCGTATCGATGGGCGCCCCCGGCGGCATCTCGCCAGGTAGTTTCAATCTCGAACGGCTGGGTCAGGGCGAAATCCGCATGATCTGGTTATCGCCCGATTTTGAAGAGCAACTTTGGCAACCCGGGCAGGCGTTGTGCCATTTCACCCTGCGCGCCCGGCCAGGCACAAGGGGCGCCGAAGCCCTCCGGCTCGACTCCCGGAATTTTGCCTGCGAAGCCTATACCCTCGACAACCGCCGCTTCGATCTGGTTCCGGGCGCCGTACAGACCCGGGCGGCAGCCGCGCCCCTCGTAAAAGCCCGCATGTTGCCCAATCCGACCGACGGCGCGACGCGACTCGAACTCGATAATCCGCAGACCCAATCGCTGCGCCTCCTGGTGTTGGGCGCTTTCGGAAACCGTGTTGCTTACCACGAGGTAGCGCTCCCGGCCGGCCCCGGCGTTATCGCCGTACCTGAAATGGCCGACCAACCCGCCGGCATATACAACTGGGTTCTTCTCAATGGCAGCAAAAGGCTGGCAGAAGGAAGAATAATCAAGATCTAAATGACGAAAGATGAGTGGTGAGTGATGAATAAACCCTATAAACTATTATCAAACTTTCATCACTCATCGCTCATCGCTCATCGCTCATCACTCATCACTCGATAATTCGCCATGCACAAACTATATCCTTTTCTTTTTTGGGCCCTTTCCTTTTCGCTGGGCGCACAAAATCAACGCTTTTACGTATCCACATCGGCAACAGGGGCCGGCAACGGCGCCAGCTGGGCCGACGCTTTCCCCAATTTGCACCCGGCACTCGGCATGGCCCAGGCGGGCGATACCATCTGGGTAGCCCAGGGCGTGTATGCCCCGGCCGTCAGTGCAGCCCGGGACTCCTCGTTTATGTTGCCCAGCGGCGTGCAATTGTTCGGAGGGTTTGCAGGCTTCGAAAGCAGCCTCTCCCAGCGCGACTGGGTGGCCCACCCCACCGTCCTGAGCGGCGACATCGGGATCGTCGGCGACAGTACCGATAATGCCTACACAATCCTTTACCTTGAAAATCCTGATAGCGGGACGGTGGT
>JADZFP010000479.1 GCA_020849825.1 Saprospiraceae bacterium | reverse complement strand
TCTGAACAGCCATCTCGATATTTTTCAGGGAAAAGGCTACATCCTGGTGGTGATGTCCAATTACGACATGGGCGCCGAAGGGCTGAGAGTCTACGTTCGCAACCTGATTTTAACCCGCCTGAAAAGCTAAAAGAAGCCGAATCCGCTACCTTCGCGGCCCCATGTCGGCCCAAGTCGTATTCAATCTCTACCCTTTCAGCGAGTCTCTGTATTTGCCCTCGGTGTTTCTGGTCCAGACCGGCGCCGGGGGCGAACTCACTTACGCACTTCAGCGCGCCACTCCGGCTACCCTGGCCCCGCAGGGCATCGAATTGAGTCCATTGCTGGGCCAATTGTTCGATCTGGTGGATATGCTCGTGCCGAAGCAACTAGAAACCCGCTTCAAGCCGCCCAAAGCCAAGGCGCCTACCCCGCTGCCGCAATTGCTCGCCGAGCCGGCCACCAAACCCTTCGTCGAGCGATTTATCTATGAAAAACTCGACGCGCTTTTGTCTGCGCTGGTGCAGCACCAACTGCCGCTGACGTTCGATCTGGAACGGAAAACCCTGGCCAAAAACGTTCAGGTCGCTTTTGCCGCCGACGAACTCGTGCCGCACATCGCCTTTACCAAAACCGCCGAAGGCGTCGAATACCGGTTTCAACTGGGCACAGAAGATGAAAAATGGCCCATCCGCAGCCGCGAGGTATTGCCGCTCACCAATACCGACCCTGCCTGGTTGCTGATCGATTACGTGCTGTTCCGGGTGCCCGGCATAAACGGCAACATGGTGAAACCCTTCCGCACCAAGGACGTCGTGCATATTCCACCCGACAAGGCGCGGGTGTATTTCAAGCAGTTTGTTGCCAAAAGCGCCGGCCGCACGCGCATCGAAGCCGAGGGTTTTGCCCTGCACAATACCAGCCAACTCGATGCCACCCGGATTAGTCCGACCGAAAACGTGCTCGAAAACGCCTGGTACCTGAAACCCGTCTTCCTGTACCCCGGCGCGGAATTCCCCTACGGCGACCGCCGCGAACACCACACCGCCGTCGATTTTGCCGACGACGGCAGCGAGGAAGTTGTGCTCCGGCAAGTGCAGCGCGACGCCGCGCTCGAACAACAACGCATGGATTTTCTGGAGCAACTGGGACTGAAAAAGGAAGGGAGATTGTGGCGGGTAGGGGAGATAGTGGCTGACAACGCATCCCTCTCTCTTGGCCCCACCCCCAGCCCCTCCCCCCAAGGGGAGGGGAGCGGCTATGAGATCGGATTGGCTCCCCTCCCCTTGGGGAGAGGGGCTGGGGCCAAGAGTGCGGCCGGCGCATCCTCCCTCGACACCCTCCTCCACTGGCTTTCCAGCCACAAAACCCTGCTCGAAAGCAACGGTTTTATACTCGAAGTGCCCACGGTGGAAGGCAAGCCCCTTGCCCTGCTCAATGCTCGCCTGGACCTCAGGGCGCAGGCTGCCGGCGACTGGTTCGACGTGCGCGGGCGGGTGGAAGTGGGCTCGTTTTCCTTTCCTTTTAAAGCCCTTTGGCCCAATTTGCGGCGCCGCGACCGCTTTTACCGGCTGCCCGACGGCGCGTATTTTCTGATACCGGAAACCTGGTTTGCGCGCTATGCCGAACTGGCGGAAGCCGCCCAGGATGGCCCGGAGGATGCATTGCGTTTGCCTAAAGCATTGTTCACCCTTTTGCAAAATGCGGGCCTCGGACAAGCGACGGAAGGCGTGGATTTCCCGGAAATCGACCCGGAAAAAATTGATTTCCAACCCTCTCCCGATCTTAAAGCCGATCTCCGGCCTTATCAATTACAGGGCGTCAAATGGCTGGTGGGCCACTACCGGGCCGGATTCGGCGCCTGCCTGGCCGACGATATGGGACTGGGCAAAACCCTGCAAACCATCGCTTTGCTGCTTTATGCCAAAGCGCAAAGAGGCGGCGACGGGGAGGCGGCAAATTCGGCGACCCAACTCGATCTTTTCCAGTCGTACCGGCAGGAACTTCGCCCGCTGAATGCCCTCATCATCCTGCCGGCCTCGCTGGTATTCAACTGGCAAAACGAAATCGGGCGGTTCGCGCCCTCCCTTTTCACCTACGCCCACATCGGCCCCAAACGACTGAGCGACGCGCGCGCACTGGCCGGCCACGACGTGGTGCTCACCACCTATCACACCGCCCGGCAAGACCTGGATTTGCTCTCGAAAGTCAACTGGCACGTCATTGTGCTCGACGAAAGCCAGCAGATCAAAAACCGCGCATCGGAAGTGTCGAAAGTGGTGCTGAGCCTGCGCGCCGACTGCAAAATTTCCCTTTCCGGAACACCCATCGAAAACTCCCTGAGCGACTTGTGGACGCAAATGGAATTCATCAATCCGGCCACTTTGGGCAGTTTCAGCGCGTTCCGGGAACAATTTATCGTACCCATCGAAAAACGCGACGACCCGGTGGCCAAGCAGCGATTGTTCAGCCGCGTCCGGCCGTTTTTCCTGCGCCGCACCAAGG
This sequence comes from Saprospiraceae bacterium, assembly GCA_020849825.1. Lineage (GTDB taxonomy): Bacteria > Bacteroidota > Bacteroidia > Chitinophagales > Saprospiraceae > M3007. The sequence continues at coordinate 1,043 of JADZFP010000479.1, read as the reverse complement.
AACAGGTGGCGCCAGAGTTGCCGGCGCTGAGCGAACAATTGTTTTTTTCTGAAATGAGCGCCGCACAGGAAAAACTGTACGAGCGCACCAAATCGGCCGTGCGCAACGAAATCCTGGCCTTGTTCGACGACCCCAAAACCCGCGTCCTGGCCTTGCAGGCACTCACCCGCCTGCGCCAGATCGCCTGCGACCCGCGCCTGATCGAAGCGGATTACGCGGGCGGTTCGGGCAAATTCGACGACGTGCTGGCGCAATGGGACACGGTACGGCGCGCAGGGCACACGGTTTTGTTTTTTAGCAGTTTCGAGCGCCATTTGCAGTTGTTTCGCCGCGAATTTGAAGCCGCCGGACAGCCCTTTGCCTGGCTCACCGGCGACACCGCCACGCCCGATCGCGCCCGTGAGGTCAAACGTTTTCAGGAAGACCCCTCCGTGCAGGCTTTTTTCATGACGGTAAAAGCCGGCGGCGTGGGCCTCAACCTGACGGCGGCCGACTACGTGTTCCTGCTCGACCCCTGGTGGAATCCTGCCGCCGAAGACCAGGCCATCGCCCGCGCGCATCGCATCGGGCAGACGCGGCCCGTCACGGCGCTGCGTTTCCTGTCGCACGGCACCATCGAGGAAAAGATCAGGCAGTTGCAGGAGCGCAAGAAAAAACTCGGGCAGGAGCTGTTCGCCACGGGCGAAGAGGCGCCGGCCTTGTCGAGAGAAGATATGGAGTTGTTGCTGGTTTAAAACAGCAGGCCGTGTATTTGAATACGTTGGGTGGATGAATCAAGATGGTTTGTAGACGCTTTTCAATACTTCCGGCAACTGTGGTTGCAGACTGGCAGGCCGTATCTGAAATGTGCCCTGATTACCCAAACTCGGCTGGAAGGCTTGCAGCCATGCTTTGACAATCGGATCGTCGGGTCGCGCCTGATTGATCCATTGGCCGATAAATGAACTTATCACGTTCGGGTCGGTATTGAATATCAGCGGGTAAATATATTGTTCACCCTTTTTGGTCAGGGTAACGAGTTGAACGGTAAAGTCTTTTTGGGG
>JADZFP010000478.1 GCA_020849825.1 Saprospiraceae bacterium | reverse complement strand
CCACGCCTTCGCCCACCTTACCCGACACTACGCCCTGCTCGATGCCGGCAGCGCCCTGGGCAATAATTGCGGCCCGCTGCTCGTCGCACGCCAGCCGATGACGCCCGATAAAATCAATGCCGCCCGTATCGCGATACCGGGCAAAATGACTACCGCCAATTTCCTGCTCGGACTGGCTTACCCGGAAGCAACCAACAAATTCGAATGCCTCTTTTCCGATATCGAAGACGCCGTGCTCGACGGACGTGCCGATGCCGGACTTATTATTCATGAAAACCGGTTTACCTATCAGGAGAAAGGCCTGGTCAAACTCCGCGACCTGGGTGAGTACTGGGAATCGACCACCGGACTGCCGATACCGCTTGGCGGCATCGTCGTACGCCGCGATTTACCGCAGGACGTGCAGGAAAAAATGAACCGCGTGATGCGCCGCAGCGTAGCCTACGCTTTTGCCCACCCGGAAGAAACCACCGAGTATGTGCGCGCCCATGCCCAGGCCATGGAGCCTGCTGTAATGAAAGCGCATATTGACCTTTACGTGACGGCTTTTACCGAAGACCTCGGTCCGCAGGGCCGCCACGCCGTGCGCCGGATGTTCCAAATGGCCAGCGAAAAAGGTATTATGCCGGATTACAATGAAAATTTTTTCATCAATTGATCCGGCACGCCGCTTTGGCACGATTTTCGGAAGCCAATGGGCAAGTGTGTAAGTTTTTGTTTTAGAATTGAAAAATTCTTGGCGCGTGAAAAGTCACGCGCTTTTTTTATGCCCTTTTGAAAAAACAGCCTTGCTGCCAACTCGGCACAGTTTACCTACCTTTGCACGGCTTGCCCGAGCGCATGGCCCTGACAGCGCGTTGCAGGCTATTGTTCACTAAAATCAAATTGTCCGACCATGATCATTGGTGTACCAAAAGAAATCAAAAGCAACGAAAATCGCGTGGCGCTGACGCCTGCCGGCGCGTTGGAACTGACCCGCCGCGGCCATACCGTTTATATCCAAAGTACGGCCGGCGTCGGCAGCGGTTTTGAAGATGAAGAATACGAATCGGCCGGCGCTAAAATCCTGGCTACCGCCGACGAAGTCTGGGCGATCGCTGAAATGATCATGAAGGTGAAAGAGCCCATCGCCGAAGAATACGGCCGCTGCCGCAAAGACCAATTGATCTTTACCTATTTCCACTTCGCTTCCAGTGAAGAACTGACCCACGCGATGGTCAAAAGCGGCGCGGTATGCCTCGCTTATGAAACAGTTGAAACCAAAGACCGCCAGTTGCCCCTGCTCATTCCGATGTCGGAAGTTGCCGGCCGCATGGCCATCCAGGAAGGCGCCAAATACCTCGAGAAACCCGTCAAAGGCCGCGGCGTACTGCTCGGCGGCGTCCCAGGCGTTCCGCCTGGCAAAGTGCTCGTCATCGGTGGTGGTATCGTGGGTACGCAGGCCGCCAAAATGGCCGCCGGCCTCGGTGCCCAGGTCACCATTCTCGACACGAGTTTGAACCGTCTGCGTTACCTCAGCGACATTATGCCCGCCAATGTGACGACAATGTTCTCCAACGAATACAACATCCGCAAACTCATCAGAGACCACGACCTCGTCGTGGGCGCCGTGCTTATTCCCGGCGCCAAGGCGCCCAAACTGATTACCCGCGACATGCTCAAAACCATGCATGCCGGCGCTGTACTGGTCGACGTGGCCGTCGATCAGGGCGGGTGCTTCGAAACAACCAAAGCGACGACCCACGCCGATCCGACCTACATCATCGACGACGTGGTGCACTACTGTGTGGCCAATATGCCCGGCGCCGTGCCGTTCACCTCCACCGTGGCGCTCACCAACGCAACCCTGCCCTACGCCATCCAACTGGCCAACAAGGGCTGGCAAAAAGCCTGCCGCGACAACCACGAACTCCTGCTCGGCCTCAACGTCGTTGGCGGGAAAGTTGTGTATGCCGGGGTGGCCGAAGCCTTCAATCTCCCGCTGCACAAGGTGGAAGAGGTGATGTAAAGCCGCTTTGCTTCAAAATCAAAATGCCGTTATTTCGGAACAACGGCATTTTGATTTTTTTAAATTTCACATAGCGCCGGGAAGATTTGAACGGGAGCAATTTCAGCGTTTGGCGGGTAGTAATTCTAACGAGTAGTTGTAAATTCCAAGCTTTTTTGCGCTTCCGTTTATCGTTCCCACCCCATAATTGCCTCGGCCGATGTACACGTCGATGCTGGCCCCAACAGGAATGCCTTGCAGATCGGAGGAGCTGAACGTATACGATCCGTCGTCTTCCGTATGGATAAGATTTACAACTGAATTGGGCACGCTCGACGAATATGCCGAATTTTCCGGGTCGGCGGCGTCATACACAACGGCAATGCCGATTCCGAACCTGTTAAGTGCATCGGCATTCCATAAAATAGAACTTCCGACATTATAGGTTGGAACAGGGTTGGGATGGGTCGGATAGTTAGTTACTCCGATGTGATAGGGAACATAAACGTCGACATTCAAAACGGGTTGTTCCGTTTGGTTTTCTAAAAAAATTTTTACGCTCTGCGTAGCGCCGTAGATCGCTTCGTGTTGATAATTGACGTCATTAAATTCCGTGTAAGCAACATCGGGGGAAGATGATTCCGGAAGTGTAGTGGCAATGCTGCCATAATGCAGCGTGCTTCCATAAAAATCCAGGTCGCTCCAGGGGCCATTGATAAAACCTCCGCATTGGCTGAGATGCCCGGGCGTGTAGGGAGTGCTGAAGGAAGTAAGCCAGATAAAACCATCGGTCGGTTGCTCGAGCAACTCCAGGATTTGAATGGCGTTGGGTAAAGATTCCCTTTGCTGAGCCAATAGTTGTTCCAAATCTGACGACTGGCTGGAATCGTTTTTTTGGCAGGCGGTCAATGCACAACTAAATAACAGAAAAATAAGTAATTTTTTCATGATCGTAAGTTTTATTGACAGTTACCGATACAAACTGTTTTGTCATACGTTAGAAAAGCGGTCAACCCGTATTGCGTAACCAATTGATTGGCATTGTTTTTTCTAAAATTTATTTCTTTTCCGAATCTGTATCGTGGACGATTCGCGATCTGCCCCCCGCAGTCAGTTGCCGGGTCTTCGCATGCTTGGATGCAATCCTCAATATACTTGACGCTGACGCCTATACTACCGCCTTCAAAAACCGGGATCGGGATCAGAAAAGGACCACAGCTGGCGTTATCAACATTTAAAGCATATTTGATGACTGCCGACTTATCACACTGATCCCCCTCGATTCTGAATTGCCCAGCCGTCCAGTGACTGGCTACCGCATTTATAAATTGTGGGCAGGATGTGGAAATCTCTACTGAAAGCGCGTACTCGGAGGGGGCCCATGTGCCGGGATTGGCGAATTCTATGTTGCCCGTATTGAAACAAATATTGCCAAAGCCAGACGCAGGGATCGGGCAAATCCTTGAACCATAGGCTGCTTGAAAGAAATTAATGTCCAGATTAATGAAACCAACAACAAACTGCCCGTCCTTACATTTTCTACTGGCACAACAACAATTGCACCCCGTAATAAAAATGGTATAGATCAATAACATTTTTACATTTAGAAATTGTTTTATGTCAATTGGAATTTAATGTTAAAAAAATTGCAATCGACTGTAAAAGAATGTGTAGGGGGGGGCAAAAAATCAAATTTTATTATCGTTTTTCGACAAAAAACAGTTGATAATACGGCAACAAACTCCTTACGCCCTTTTTATGCCCATGCTCAACAAAATACTCGTCCTTCTCTTCAAAGCCGGTCTGCTCGGCGTCCTGGTTATGATCCGCCTGGGCGAATGGGACCTGTCGAAATACTACGCGCGCTCGCGTTACCGCGAATCGCTCGACTATTATCTCAATGCCCTGGCCAGCATCGCCATTTTCCTGATCGTACTCGATTTTGTGCAGTTTTTTGCCGTGTGGTTCTACCGCAAGCGGCACAAGGTGCGCGGCGAAGACAATTTCGTCATCGGCGTCAGCCATATTTACTCGCTGGTACTGGTCGTGGGCATGATTATCGGCGTCATGTCGCTCTTTCGCCTCGAAGCGAAGGAAGTATTCACCTCGCTCTCCATCATTTTTGCCGGTTTGGCCATCCTGACCAAAGACTACATTTCCAACATGATCAACGGCATGATCATCACGTTTTCAGGCCAGTTGAGCATCGGCGACAACGTGAGCATCGGGCAGCACCGCGGCAAGATCATCGACATTACCCTGCAGAATATCCACCTTATCAACGACGACGACGACGTCATTTACATCCCCAACAACGTGGTGCTTAATGTGGAAGTGGTCAACTTCACCAAACGCGCGATCAAACGCACGAGCATCGATTTTGAGATTAACCTCAAATACCTGCATACGGTGGAAGAACTGGAAACCAGCATCATCGAAACCCTCAAACCCTTCCACGACCTCATCAAGGAAGACAGCTACTACCTCCGCGTGGCCGAGGTGCGCAAAGACAACGTGGCGCTCAAATTCCAGTACATCCTCAAAGAACCCAACAAGGAACTCGAACGCGCCATCCGTCGCCGCGCCATCCGCCGACTGGTGCAGATCATCAGCGGGCGGGAAAAAATCGTGGACAATATCCCCGATCTGCCGGAACTGGAGGAAATGACGGGGCATGCCTGACCGACAGCCTATTTGATGTTTGCCTCCACTATTTCGTACCCCGTATGTCGTAACGTGTAACGTATCGTGTATTCGAATGAGTAATTCCTGCCTTTTTTCAGACCACTTATGAACGATTGCGGGAAGGATTTCAGCAGGAAATCGTCCGCCGCATCGGTGCGAAAAATGTGGCCTTGTTTCCGGACGACAATGTCGGGAAATGCCGCCTGTCCCGAAACAAGATTGATTTCCGTCGTCCAGGCCGAACCTTTTGCCTTGGGGTCTCCGAAGTTGGAACAAGAGATATCAGGTACCTGCAACACTTTTTGCAGCTTGTTTTGATAAAAGGCGTAAAAAGCCAGATCGGAATAACAAGGGTAATAGTCGGTGACAGGCGGGCCGCAAGGGTAGGGCTCATCGACCCTGAAAAGAAGGTTGCCATTTTGTTCAAAAAGCAGGTCGCGGGGGGCAAACGCGGTCATGTACATGCCGTTCATGTCGAATGCCGGTTCAAATTCAACAACGACCCATGCGCCCTCGTCTTGTTCACGGAGCAAGGCAAGCCCCAGCAGCCCGTAGACCCAACGGCCGCTGGGTGGATAATCCTCGCTGGTGCTGAAACTGAGCAGCCGGTATGCCTCGCCGGTTCTGCAGCGAAACGTATCATCTTCAATCAGTTGGGTAAAATGTCGCTCGAAGGGGAAAAAGACGTAGTCGGTGTCGCTTTCCGCAAACATGGGCCTGAATCGAATCGGCGTACAACCCGGACAGGACCACAGGCGGAGGGTGGAAATATCTTCGTCTTCGCCGATAAAATTGCGCAGGTCGTCCAGCGAGCCCGGGAAAAACCTGTCCAGCAAAGCCGATGGGCTTTCGTCGCGAACGATTTGCCCGATCAGCCCTTCCTCCCATCCGGGTACGAGACACTCGACCGGAACATCGGGATACCAGTACACCGTATCGCGTTGGGCGGCTATGGACAAAGTACCCAATAGCATGATGAAGAGAAGGATGTTTCGTGTCATGGTTTTTGCGGGAAAAATAGAGGTTTTTAGTGAGGAACATGGCGGCAATCGGCTCAATACAGCGTGTAAAGTTGGCAATTCACAGAATGAAAAATATTCCACAGCAACCGACCGGTCGGAGCGTATCATTCATTTTCCAACCCTTTGTCAACCAATAAGCTACCCCGCTTTAATCGCCTCAAATTGCGAAAAAATACCTTCTTTTGCCAGGCTTAACCCACCTTCCCGCCTCATGCTCGACGCCCTGAAACGCAATTTGAAAGATCTTATCGGACAGGTCCGGTACGATGAAGCGT
>JADZFP010000477.1 GCA_020849825.1 Saprospiraceae bacterium | reverse complement strand
GTTTATAAGGTTGATGAAAAGGAGGGTGGGCGCTCTTGGGAGGGGTTTGATTTTAAGCAACGGGTTTCCCGCCCCAATTTCAGTAGTTTTACCCGGATAAATCATGCCCTATGCGTCCGATCTTTTTTACCCTTTTCATTTTTGTGTTTTTTAGCCCGCTTGCAGCCCAGGTGACTTATCTGCACTGCGGAAAATTGATCACCATGGCCGGCGGAAATGCCGTGTCGCAAAAAGAAATGACCCTGGTGGTGCAGGGCGATACCATTGCCCGGATCGAAAAAGGCTACCGGCCCGCACCGGCCGGCGGCCGGGTGATCGACCTGAAAGACAAAACCGTGCTGCCCGGCCTGATCGATTGCCACGTGCATTTTGAATTTGAACAAAGCCGCACGTCGTACAACGAAAAATATGTGCTCAACCAATCCGACATCGCTTATCGCGCCGAAGTGTACGCCGGCCGCACCCTGCGCTCCGGCTTCACCACCGTGCGCGATCTGGGCGGCAGCGGGGTGAATATTTCGCTGCGCAACGCCATCAACAGCGGCTGGGTGGAAGGCCCGCGCATCTTTACCGCCGGCAAGGCCCTCAGCATCACCGGCGGCCACGGCGACCCGACCAACGGCGCCCGCTGGGATCTCTTCGACCCGCCCGGCGCCGAAGAAGGCGTGGCCGACGGCCCCGACGAGTGCCGTAAAGCCGTACGCGAACAGGTGCAGCGCGGCGCCGATTGCATCAAGGTTTGCGCCACCGGGGGCGTGCTCAGTCTGGCCCGCGACGGCCGTCTGCCCCATTACGCCGACGACGAACTCGTCACCATCGTCAAAACCGCCCGCGACCTGGGCGTCGACGTGGCCGCGCATGCCCACGGCGACGAAGGCATGCGGCGGGCTGTCGAAGCGGGCGTCGTGAGCATCGAGCACGGCACCTTCATGAGCGAAGTCACCATGGACGCCATGAAACAACACGGCACCTGGTACGTACCCACGCTGACCGCCGGCTGGGCAGTGAGCGATTCGGCTTCGCTGGCCAAAGGATTTTTTCCCGAAATGGTGCGGACAAAAGCCCTTGGCATTGGTCCGAAAATACAATCCACCCTGGGCGTGGCCTACAAACGCGGGGTGAAAATCGCCTTCGGTACCGATGCGGGCGTATTTCCGCACGGACTGAATTACCTCGAATTCGGGCGCATGGCCGACGCCGGCATGTCGAACCCCGATATCCTCCGCTCGGCCACGGTCAATGCCGCCCAGTTGTTGCGCTACGACCACCGCGTCGGCACGCTCGAACCCGGCAAATACGCCGACGTCATCGCCGTGGATGGCGACCCGCTGCTCGATATCCGCGACATGGAGCAGGTGCGTTTTGTGATGAAAGGCGGGAAAGTGGTGCGGGAATGAGCCGTTGGTGTACGTGGACAGGATTGAATTTTTTTGGACAGGATTTACAAGATTTACAGGATTGATTTAAGCGGCTTCGCCGCATGTTTTTTTATCCTGTAAATCTTGTTAATCCTGTCCAAAAAACCGGTCCGGTCCATATTTCTATAAGCAATTACTTCATAAACATCGGCTGGCCAACCAGATGAAACCATAAAAATATTTCTCCGGCGTTTACATTTGCCGTCACACAACGGATTCCATTCGTGCAAAGCCTCTTTCTCACCAATCGCTTTTTCTGGGTACTCGGCGGCATCGCGGCGCTGTTTGCGCTGGCGTTCCCGTTCCCCGTGTTGCTGCCCCTGGCCCAGTTGGCCTTTGCCCTCGCCTGCGCCCTGGTGCTGGTGGATGCCGCGCTCTTGTTTTTTCAGCAACCCAACGTCTTTGTCCGCCGCAAACTCAACCCCGTGTTTTCGCTCAGCGACCCCAACCCGGTAGAGATCCTGCTCGACAACAAAGGCAACCAGTACCTCGAACTCACGGTCATCGACGAACTGCCGGAACAATTTCAGCGCCGTGATTTTCAATTCACCGTGCGCCTGCGGCCTGGCGAGGCCTACATCGCCGAACACAAACTTACCCCCCTTACCCGGGGCGTGTACGCTTTTGGCAACATCAACGTGTACGCCGTCAGCCGCATCGGTTTGCTCGAACGCCGGCTCATCTTCCGCCAGCCCGAAGAAGTGGCCGTGTACCCCTCCATCATCCAGATGAAGCGCTACGAGCTGCGCGCCATGCGCCAGATCGCCCACGAAACCGGCATCAAAAAAATGCGCCGCATCGGGCACAGTTACGAGTTCGAGCAGATCAAAAACTACGTGCAGGGCGACGACTACCGCAGCATCAACTGGAAGGCGTCGGGCCGCCGCGCCGCCCTGATGGTCAACCAGTACGAAGACGAGCGCAGCCAGCAGGTGTACTGCATCATCGACAAAAGCCGGGCGATGAAGATGCCCTTCGAGGGCCTCAGTCTGATGGACTACGCCGTCAATACCGCCCTGGCCATCAGCAATATTATTCTGCGCAAGCAGGACAAAGCCGGTCTGTTGAGTTTTTCCGACGTCATTGGTTCCACCATCAAGGCCGAGCGCGACACCGGCCAGTTGCGGCGGATCATGGAAACCCTGTACCGCGAAAAGGAACGGCCCGGCGAAGCCAATTTCGAGCTCTTGTACGAGGCCGTCCGCCGGCTCATCGGCGCCCGTTCGCTGCTCTTGTTGTTTACCAATTTCGAAAGCCGCTACGCCCTCGAACGCGCCCTGCCCACCCTGCGCCGCCTCAATCGGGGGCACTTGCTCGTGGTGGTCTTTTTTGAAAATACCGAAGTGCGCGCCCTGGCCCAGGAAGAAGTGCTGCGCACGGCCGACATCTACCGGCAGACGGTGGCGCGGCAGTTTTTGCAGGAGAAAAAAGAAATGGTGCACATGCTGCGGCAGTACGGCATTCAGGGCATCCTGACCAAGCCGCAGGACCTGACCCTGAATACGATCAACAAGTATCTGGAGTTGAAGTCGAAGGGGTTGATTTGAACGGGAGGGGTTGCCCGATGCGTTATCTATGCGCCGGTCCGTTTTGTGGGAGGATTAAATGTTCTATCTCCCTGATTTCCAAAATTATGCCGCGATGCGGCACACATTCCTCCACGTCATTGCCCCAAGGGCTACATACGTTTGGCCGCGATGCGGCCCGGAAGGGCGCTTGCATTAGACAAAGCCAGCATCCATCAAATGACCGCGACTGCCGCATCGCGGCCAAACGTATGTAGTTGATTTGAGGTGGGCATCACTGCACCAGTATTTTTTGAATCAAATGCTCGCCTGCTTCATCACTGACCACTAAAAAATAAACACCGGGTGAAAGTGGTTGTCTCCCCGACAAACTGAACGTTGCGGGGGTAAAAGCGTAAAGGGAAATGTTCGTTCGGTTTATTTCAATGCCATCCAGGCGAAGCAGTTCAATCGTGTATACGCCGGCTCTTGTAACAATCAATTCTGCTTCTGCCGACGAATTGGAGGATACCGGGTTTTGAACCTGAAGCCACATGGTTTGGTGCGTCTCGGGGATATCATCCACAACAGACGAGCCGCAATTTGTCTGCACCTCATACGCGCCAATATCTACCGTATCGCCCACGATGCGCGGATAACCTCGGTAATCCTGCGTCAGATCAAAAGTGTCGGTGACGGTAGAACTACCTTTGTTTTGCCCGGGGAAACAGAAAAGAGGTTCGAGCGTCGTTCCCACCGTATCTATAAAATTGGGCCACTGGGCGTAAATCATTCCCTCTCCGCAAGGATCAACCCCGTTGTAGGAGCAACTTCCCAGATTGATCATGCAGTGTTCAACTGTGTAGTCATTTACGTTAAAATTAAACGGATCGTTGTTATAAAAAAGGCGATAGGGGCCTTCCACCTGCGGTTCCCAGACTATCGAGTTCAGGATTTGCATTTTCATATAAAACGAGTCGTTGAAATCCGGGGTCCAGTACTTGACGAAGGGAGCAACGCCGTTGCGAAAAAAGGAACAGTTGACAACATGGGCATTGGAAACGCCCAAATCGCCGGAAAGGGTAGTGACCGCCCCGGTATTGTACAGAAATACTGAATTGGAGATGGTTGTTCGATTGACCGATGGAAGTCCTCCTGAGCCTTTTAAAAAAAATGATCCGGAGCCGTTTGTGCCGGACAGATTGCCCAAAAAATAACAGCGGTTGACTTTAATGTTAGTGTGGGCGCCGCCGTTCGTTTCAATGGTCATGCCCCCGCCGCTGTTTTGAGAAAAATTACTTTCAAAGAGGGATGATTCAATGCTGATTATTGCGTCTCCATTCAAGCCGCATAAGAAGTAGATACCACCGCCAGTGGAAAATTTGGTGCGATTGAGGAAGAACGTACTTTCCTTGACAAAAAATTCCGTGGCTTGCCCAATGCCAATGTTGTAATGACTGAGGCCGCCTGCGCCGTTGTGGCCAAAATTTGAAGAAAAGTTGCATTGCACGACTTCGTAGCGGACAGGAGCATCTTGTGTTTCCAGATAGACGCCGCCGCCTTCAAGGAAGGCCGAGTCTTTGGTGAAGGCACAGCGCAATAGTTGTACGGTATCGGTTGGGGTGAGTATAGCAAGACCGCCGCCGCCCTCAAATCCGTAGTTTTCAATAAAAGAGCAGTCTTTGATGCAAAATTTGTTCTGGGCGGTATTTCTACCGGTTTTAAACAACCCGCCGCCATGCCAATTGGCTCTGTTGCGGCGAAATGTGCAGTTTTCTATCACCGGAACACAGGCAAACGTCTCATCGCCGATACAGGCAATTCCTGCGCCGGCATAACCAAAATTTCTTACCAGGGAACAGTTTCGGATAACCGGACTGGCAAGGGGGTGATCCTCGTTGGCCACAATAAGTATTCCCCCGCCGAACGCGGTTGGGAAGGGATCATTGTAATTTCCGGTTTTACCATTGGTCACTGTGAATCCATCGATTATAGTCTGGCTGTCTCCCCCATATATCAAGACAACATGATAGGCATTGTCCTGAGTTGTTGGAGTGCCGATTTCGCCTGATAAGATGGTTGGGTGATCGTCCACATCGCGTTCATCCACAGATGTTTCGATGCCTGCAAAACCACCGTACATACGCACACCTTCCGGCAGTTGAAAAGAGATGTTTCTGTCTGCCGTGTTTGTTGTAAAATAAGTGCCCTCGGCCACCCAGATTATATCACCATAGGCCGCAGCGGTTAATGCGGATTGTAAAGCTGTAAAAGCGTCGGCCCAGGTGAGGCCGTTGTTGCCGCCGGTCGCAGAGGAGTCGACCAGCCAGGTTTGCTGAGATGATGCGAGAAGCGGCAGAAGGATGAGTATTGCAGCGAATCTGTTTTTCAGACTGAAAAATAAAGATATGCTGCTCTGATTAGAACGATGATTTAAAATAACAGCAGCGTTTTGATCGCCGGTGAAACGTCCTGCTGAATACTCAATATTGGGTTACACATTATGCCGCGATGCGGCACACCTTCGTCCACGTCATTGCCCTGGGGCTACATACGTTTTGGCCGCGATGCGGCCCGGAAGGGAGATTGCATTCCATTAGACAAAGCTGTAATCGATCAAATGACCACAACTGCCGCATCGCGGCCAAACGTATGTAGCCCCAGGGTAATGACAGGGGCGTTTCGCGCCGCATCGCGGCATAATGTATGCGACACCGGAAGAAATCTGCGGGCAGGCAGCAATGTGTGGAACGGCGCCGGGACGGCTATCAAAGCTGGACCCATTGTTGTCAATAACACCCGTCCACAGGACCTTCTCCATCGATTTTATCAATAAACCAGCCAGGGTATTGCGAGTGGATTTCTCCGAAATCCTTCAAAACACCACGGCTGCCCCTCACCCCTCCCGTCCTTTCACGTATTCACTCCCCAGCACATTTTTTTCAAACCATTTCAGCGAGGCCTGCACCTTGTCGCCGGTTTGGGTATCGCATTTGAAAAACAGGTAGTAGAGTTGCAGGCAATGGCCCACGCGGTGCAGCAGGCTCACGAGGCTTCGGGCGCCGGGGGCGGTGCAGCCCGGGCGGGCGCCCAGCCAGGCGTAGTAGGCGTCGTCGTGGGTTTCGATGATGTCGAGCACGAAGGGGTCGTCGGTGTAGCGTTCCATGAAGCGCCGCGCCAGGATGCTGTGGTGTTGGTCCCAGTTGCGGGGGCGGCCGCGGTCTTCGGCGTATTTGAAGGTGTCGTGCGAGAGGGCGATCAGGCGCAGGCGTTGGCGGTCGGTCTCGGGCAGTTGGGGGATGCGGTCGATGTTGTCGAGCACTTCGCGGACGTGGTACACCACCAGCCCTTCGGGATGACCGAAACGGGGCTCGCCCCAGCGAAGGCCCTGCTGGAATTCGGGCAGGGTCAGGAGCAGGCGTTCCAGTTCCGTTTCGGGCTGAAGCAGGGTGTCGAGCGGCAAGTAATCGTCCGGCGAGGGTTTCATGTCGGGCGTTTGTCGGTCAGCAAAGGTCGTTGGTCGGGCAATTGCGGAGATGGAAAACACGGGGACAATTTTTTTCGTTCTGCAACATGTGATTTGCGCGGAAAAAACTGGACACCGGGGCGGAAGATAAGGATGGTTAATGAGGCGTTAAAATATTGAACAAGCGCAGCAAATGATTTTTTGACGCGTTTATCTCGCATCCCTTTCAAAGCAAAGTTACTCAAACCTTTCAACCTAAGTTTTTACCACAATGGCGAATAAATTCTGGTCAACGTTGCTTGCCGGCGCCCTGGGTGGAGCAGCCACCTTCGGCGCTTTGTTTTGGCTGGTTCAATCCCCGGCCAACCCTTCCGACAACTCCGCTACCACAACTTCCCTGGCCCGACAAGCGAGCTACCAGGGGGCGCCTCCGCCGTTCGATTTTACCAAAGCCGCCGACAATTCCATGTCGGCCGTAGTACACATTAAAGCTACCGAAAGCCGGCAGTCGGCCATCCAGCGCCAGCGCGCCAACCCCTGGGGTCTCTTTTTCGGCGAAAACTTCGCCCAGCCCCGCTCCGGCTCCGGTTCCGGCGTAATCTATACCGACGACGGTTATATCATGACCAACAACCACGTGGTCGATTTCGCCGACGAATTCCTCGTGACCCTGCACGACAACCGCGAATTTAAAGCCCGCCTCGTGGGCCGCGACGCCGATACCGATATGGCCGTGATTAAAATCGACGCCAAAAACCTGCCCGCTATCCGGCTCGGCAATTCCGACGACGTGCGCGTGGGCGAATGGGTGCTGGCCGTGGGCAATCCCTTCGACCTGACCTCCACGGTTACCGCCGGCATCGTCAGCGCCAAAAGCCGCGACATCAATATCATCCAGGGTACAACGGGTATCGAATCGTTTATCCAGACCGATGCCGCCGTCAACCCCGGCAACTCGGGCGGCGCGCTCGTCAATATCAACGGCGAACTGATCGGTATCAACTCGGCCATCGCTTCGCCCACGGGCGCATTTGCCGGCTATGCCTTCGCTATCCCGGTCAACCTGGCCCGCCGTATCGCCGACGACCTGATCAAATACGGCGAATACCGCCGCGCCTATCTGGGCGTCGATATCGCTTCGATGGACACCAATGTGGCCCAGCAACTCGAACTCGACTACACCCAGGGCGTTGCCGTGGTGCGCCTCGACCCCGAAGGCTCGGCCGCCAATGCGGGCGTGCAACCGAAGGACGTCATCACCCGGATTAATGGCAAAAATGTGACGAGCGTTGCGGAACTCCGCGAACTCGTCGGGCGTTCGAAGGTGGGTGAAACCCTGAACCTCACCTTGGTGCGCGAGGGTAAAACACTGGATCTGCCCGTGCGCATGAAAACCCGCAACAACAATTGAATGTACGTATCCCCCCGGGTACAAAAAGATAAAGTTGGTTTTTCGTTTTGTTTTGATGTGTCTGCTCCGCGCAATGCCGGGGCAGACTTTTTTTTGTCCAAATTCTTCCGTTTTGCCGAAGGATTTGGGCGGGTGGCGATAAAGCCGTTTTTTTGCCCTTCTTTTCGCCGCTAATCCGCTGCGCCTGCCGAACTGCGCCCCTTGTAGTGTTGTTTATCACACTATTTTTCAACACAAATCTGCTACTTCAAACTGTATGAATCGCACCTGGTTATTGGTCGCCCTTTTTCTGGTGTTGGGCGCCGGCGCATTCTATGCGCTCCGGTTGAAAAAAAATCAAAACAGCAGCCGCGTTTCCTGGGATATGGATTTTGCCGTGTCTGATCCC
>JADZFP010000476.1 GCA_020849825.1 Saprospiraceae bacterium | reverse complement strand
ATATCAATTGAGTGGTAATGGCAGCCTCAGCCTGATCGACGCCGAACGCGACGGCAGTGTGTGGTCCGGGGCATTTACGCTGGGTTACAATCCCGCGCCGAAGCATACTTTTTCCCTGAATGTGAATGTTCTGCGCAATGTGTCGACGCAGTTCGACGACTTTACGGAATGGACGGGAGGCGTCACTTATTTTTATTTGTTGTAAAAAAGGCCCTGCCCATTCACCGGCAACCGAGCGCAGCAACAACCCTTTTATCAAATCCTCGCATCCTCGCATCCTCAAATCCTCATCAAAGGTATTTCCGGCGCTGCATAAACCAGTACAGCCCCCCGGTAAACAATCCGGCAAACGCCACGGTGCCATAAAATGCCCAGGGATGTTCGGGCAGGCCGTTGGGAATGTTCATGCCCAGGAAGGAAGAAATCAGGGTAGGCACCATGAGCACCACGGTGATGACGGTGAGCCGGTGGATAACCTGGTTGAGGTTGTTGGAAATAATGCTGGAGTAGGCGTCCATGGTACCGTTCAGGATGTTGGTGTACACGTTGGCCATGGAGAGAGCCTGGGAATTGTCGATGATGATATCTTCGAACAAATCCGTCATGTCTTCGTCGCCGTTGATGTGCAGGAAATCGGTCCGTTTCATTTTCATTTTCAACAACTCGTTGGCATTAAGGGAGTTGAGGAAGTAGACCAGACTTTTTTCGATCGATAGCAATTGTTTCAGCTCTGCGTTGCGGCTCGAATGCATCAGTTCTTTTTCGATGCGGTTGCGGCGCAGGTTAAGGGTTTTGAGGCAGGAGAGGAAGTAGTAAACGTTTTGTTCGAGGACCTGCAGGACGAAGCGTTTTTCGTCGCCGGGGTTGAAATTTCGGACTTTGTTGTCGAGAAAACGGTCGAGCACCGGGGTTTCGTAGGCCGACACGGTGATGACGTGTTCGATGGTCAGGATGATACCGATCGGGATGGTGATAAAGATCGCTTCGTTTTCGCTTGTTTCGTCTGTTCGGTTGAGCAGGGGGGTATTGATCAGGATAAAGCGAATATCCTCGTCGCGTTCGTAGCGGGCGCGTTCGTCGAGGTCGAGCGAGTCGGTCAGGAATACGGGATCGAATTCGACTCGGCGGGCAAAGTCCTCCAGTTCGTCAGGCGCAAAGGGTGGTGTGAGGTTCACCCAGCAGCCGGGCTCGGGTTCGGGAAGTTCGACGAGCCTTCTTTTTTCGCGTGTGTAATAGCGGATCACCGTCCATAGGGTATTTTTTGCAAAAGCAGGGCAAACTTACGTCGTCCGTATCAGCGCGCCAACCCGGCGCTTATTTTTTCCCAAACAAACCTGTTGCGGTAAAAAATTTCTTATCATTGCCGGGCAAAACGCCGCAATAAGCCGTGCTTTGTCGTACCGGACGCCTAACGTCATTTGCATATCTTCTATTTCACGCAACTCTTAATCAGCCCGAATTTGAAATCCCAGCGCGGGCGCGTCCGGACCATCTTAATCTACCGATTGACAGGGCATCCCCCGCCCTGTCGGGAAGTGTTTTTTACCCGATGAGTTGCTTTTGCAATGCACAATCTTGACTTTTAAGGAACTTGGATCGCCCAAAGCGGGCAGCGTTTTCTGATTCGGCCGTATCTTTTGCTCATGGAATGAGCAAACATTCATAAAACTACTTTTAATCCGTCCCCGTGGCATAGTTCTAATCTTTGGACCAAACACATTCACAAACCAAAAATTCGTTGCTTATGCAATTTTCTACGCCCCGTATTCTGTTCACCGCATGCGCCTTGATGTTGGCGACAGGATGGTTGTCAGGTCAGGCGACGACACCCGGAGCAACTCCGATCGTACTCGATGGCCATTATCAGCGCCATGAGATCAGTCCGCAATCCACAACCCAGGAAATCGAGTTTTTCAGCCTGATCGTGGGTGAAACCTACGCCCTGACCATCCCGGACGACGGCACAAGTTGCTGGCCGGCACTCGCTGCGCTGAACGTGGAAGGCCGCTATGATGCCTCGACTCACGTGCTGCAATTCACGGCAACCGCCACCAACCACACATTCCGGATTGATTATCCGTGTTCCTGGGATGCGAACAACCAACTCGTTCATCATATCTCGCTGGCCTGCCAGTCGTGTCTGAAAAAAGACCTGAAAGAGTATATGAAATCGCTGGCCACATTGGAAGTCTCTCCGGGCGGCTCTGCCGACAACCTGGTTCGCAACGTACTCATCGGCGGTGATTGTTTCGACATCACCGGCGTGACGTACAGCGGCAACGGCAGCCAGATCGGCACATTTTCCAATGGTCTGACCAATATCGGTTTCGATCAGGGTATGGTGATCGCTACCGGCGACTGCTCGGTGGCCATCGGCCCAAACGATCAGGACGGCGCAAGCGGGGGTTTCGGCGCCAGTACGCCGGATGCCGACCTGGCCCAGCTTTCGGGTAGCGGCGCCAACTTCGACCTGGCCAATATTGAATTTGACTTTACCCCGACGCAGACGCCAGTAACGTTTGAGTACGTTTTCGCTTCGGAAGAATACTGCGAATACGTCGGTTCGCAGTTCAACGACGCCTTCGGCTTTTTCGTTTCCGGTCCCGGTATCAGCGGCCCCTTCGGTGGTGCGGCAAATATCGCGACAGTGGCGCCCGGCACCTATGTGACCATCAACAACGTCAACCACCTGAGCTTTTCCGGTCTTTATACCAATAACACACCGGCAACCGGTGTGTTGTGCGGTCAAACGCCGTCCAACGCGCCCTCGGTCAATGAGGTACAATTCGACGGTTATACCAAAAAACTCACCGCCATTGCCAACGTAATTCCCTGCCAAACCTACCATATCAAGATAAAAATCTGCGACATCGGCGACGGTATCTACGACTCGGCCGTGTTCCTGAAATCGGGCTCCTTCGACGGCGGCGGCAATGCCTCGGTGGAATGGGTCGTCAACGGCGACCCCGATGCCGAAGAAGTATACGAAGGCTGCGGCACCGTGCAACTGGTGTTCAAACGGGTTGGCGGCAATATCAACTCGCCGCTTGTCATCTCCTATCAGGTCTTGGGTACGGCAACTTCGCCGGCCGACTACACCGGCGTACCGTTCTCCGTAGTTATTCCGCCCGGCCAAACCCAGGTTACCATTCCGGTGAACATCATTAATGATATGATTACCGAAGGCCAGGAATCAGTTATTATCAAACTGAACCAGCCCTGCTCCTGCCAGAACCCGGAAGAAATCCTGCTGATCAACGA
Source organism: Saprospiraceae bacterium (assembly GCA_020849825.1). Taxonomy (GTDB): domain Bacteria; phylum Bacteroidota; class Bacteroidia; order Chitinophagales; family Saprospiraceae; genus M3007. The sequence continues at coordinate 2,469 of JADZFP010000476.1, read as the reverse complement.
CCTTCCGCCGCTGGAAGCGATCGCCGATACCGTCACGATTTGCGGCGCAGGCGCTGCCGAACTCACGGTTACGACCCTCGACGGTGTTGAACCCTACACGTACCAGTGGAACTACAACGGGAACACCACGACGTCGATTTTCCCGTTTGTCAATATCTCTACCAATTATAAAGTCACGGTAACGGATGCCTGCGGTCGTACCGTCGTACGCACTGCCCGCATTATCGTCACCTCTCCGCCTAATGCCCAATTGTTGCCGCCTGCTCCGCAAATATGCCCCGGAGGCAGCGGACAGATAATGGTCAACTTTAACGGGGTCGGACCATTTACCCTGAATTATACCATAAATAACAACCCGCAGGACCCGATCGAACAGATCACCGACGATCCGTTCACCTTCTCCGTCAACCAACCCGGTCTGTACCAAATACAAAGCGTGATAGACAGTAATGGGTGCGAAGGCAACGGGGCCGGGGCGCTATTGGTCACACAATCAACCCTGAACCTGACCGGCGTGGCTACCAATGCTTCCTGTAGTACCGGAAACAACGGTTCAATCAATACCACCGCGACAGGAGGCTCCACACCGTACAACTATGCCTGGTCGGCGCCGGGTATAGGCAACAACCCCGACCCGACAGGGCTGGCGCCGGGCACGTACACCGTCACCGTCACCGATGCCGTCGGGTGTACCTATACCAATACTTACGCCATAACCGCCCCGTCGACCATACTGCCCTCGGTGGTAAACGTCCAGGGAACCAACTGTTCCAGTCCGAACGGCGGCAGTATCGATCTGAGCGTGACGGGCGGAACGCCCAATTATACCTACCTGTGGTCGCCAGGCGGCTACGTGGTACAAGACCCAAGCGGCCTTGCCCAGGGCAACTATACGGTAACCATTACAGACATCAACGGCTGCACCAAAACCACGACGGCCACGGTGCCCGGCGACTTCGCCGCACCAACCGCTGTGGCCAATGCCCCCAATACAATTACCTGTCAGAATCAGACCGTTCTCATCAATGGAAACGGCTCGTCGACAGGCGGCGGCATCAGTTACAACTGGACCACCACGAACGGCGTTATCGTATCCGGCGGCCAAACCCTCAGCCCCACCGTGGGCGCCGCAGGCACTTACACCATCGTGGTCACTAATGCCGCCAATGGTTGTACCGCCGCTGCACAAACCACGGTAAGCGCCGATAACGCACCACCAACCGCCAATGCAGGTCCGGTGCAAACCCTCACCTGCACGGCTTTGTCGGCTACACTCGACGGCTCGGCGTCCTCTCAGGGCGCCAGCTTCACTTACCTGTGGTCGGCCACCAACGGCGGCAACATCACCGGCGGCAATACCTCGCTCAACCCGATCGTCAACGCTACCGGTACCTATATTCTCACGGTGACCAATACCAGCAACGGTTGCACCAGCACGTCGAGCGTCAACGTCAATAATAATACGACGCCGCCCAATGCCGTCATCGGCGCCCCACCCCTGCTGACCTGCACCAGTACCAGCGTGCCGCTCAACGGCAGCGGATCGACCCCCGCCGGCAACCTGTCCTATTCCTGGACGACCACCGACGGCAACATCGCTTCCGGCCAAACCTCCTCCACAGCCAACGTGACCGAACCCGGTCAATACACCCTCATCGTTACGAACAACGCCAACGGTTGTACCGACGATGCGGTTGTGACCGTCAGTCAGGACAACTCCGTGCCCACGGCCAACGCCTCGGTCAGCGGCGGACTCGATTGCAACACCACTCAACTGACCATCAGCGGGGCTGGTTCTTCTACCGGCGCCAATTTCAGCTTCCAGTGGACAGCCAGCAACGGCGGGGTGTTTGTTTCGGGTCAAAATACGCTCAACCCGATCGTCAGCGCAGCCGGCACTTATACCCTTCTGGTGACCAATACCCTGAATAATTGCACGGCTTCAGCGACCACGGTTGTCGACGAAGATACCACACCGCCCGACGCCGATGCCGGCGCGCCGGCAACCCTCAATTGCACCGTCACTACCCTGGTACTCGGCGACCCGAACGCCCCCATCGGCGCCAACCTGAGTTACAACTGGACGGCCAGCAACGGCGGCTCCATTGTTTCGGGCGGCTCCACTCCTACACCGACAATCGACAATCCGGGCACGTACAATCTGGTTGTTTCTAACGCACAAAACGGCTGCTCCAGCACTGCAAGCGTTGTGATTAATGAAGACGTGATAGCCCCCACGGCAATCGTCGCACCCGGCGGACAACTCAATTGCACCGTTCCAGTACTGCAACTCAACGGCGCCGGATCGAGCACCGGACCGACCTTTACCTACGAGTGGTCCTCCTCCTCGGGCGGCGGCATCGGCGCGGGCGGCACAACGCTGACGCCTACCGTAACGGCTGCCGGCACTTATACGCTGACGGTGACCAATTCGGCCAACGGCTGCACCAGCACGGCTTCCGCAACGGT
>JADZFP010000475.1 GCA_020849825.1 Saprospiraceae bacterium | reverse complement strand
TTCAACAATTCCATCGCGCCGTGCCTTTCAGCGATTCCGTCGGCTGGAAAGCCCAGGCATACCGTCTGCCCGAACCTTACGAATTGCCGGCCCGCAGACTCACGCGCCGCACAGCCATCCGCCGGTCCGCGCAAATTCGCATCGAGCGGTACTTGGAACTGGGCAATCTGCTCGTCCACGCCGGCACCTACCGAACCCCGCGCGATGGAGGTCACTTCACCGTCCCCGTTTCCTTCGAGTGTCGCCATTGGTTCGTCGTCACAGGCAACGGCCAACTCGCCGTCCAGCGCCTCGACTTCTACGACCGCCAATCGGCTCGCCTCCAACTGGTTTTCCGCCGCAGCGACCCCGTCGCCGACATTCCCGACTTTGCGCTCGCCCGGCCACCCGCGCCAGACGATCAGCCCGTGCTGCAAACCTTCGCCATCTCGCCAAAGCCGTTTTTCTACCGGCAGATACTGCCCGACACCCTGTTTCAGGGTCGGCAGGTGAGCATTGAGCATTACTGGCACTGCAAAGACCGGCTTCTGCACCTCGGCACGGAGCAGCACATTGTCGGCAACCAAAAATGCTTTCTGATTCAAATGGGCGGCGAGCACTGGTTTCGGGTGACGGAGCGGGAGAAAACCACGATCTTCCGCTACATCCTCGACGAAACCCAACCCAGCCTCTGGCAACTTCGCCGCTTCGACGGCGAACCGTTGTGGCCTCCCGTCGCTACGACGCGGCAGTAGGCCCTGTACGGCGAAACTGATGTTTCGCCCACGTCTTTCCAATCCTTCAATATCCTATCCATCCCGATTCAACCTTTTTCTGGTGGGGGGCTGCGCGCAATTTGGGGGGAGACAAAACAAAAAAACAATTAATTCAAAAAGAAAACATCACCACCACAATTCGTTTTAAAAATTTGATGTTGTAATTTTTTAAGTCTTTTAATATTTTTAGGTGACGGCAATCGCTTGAAAATCAATGTTTTACAAGGGCAACTCTAACTACTTTGGAACAAACCATAACTCTTTTGGATGCAAGGCTAACCTTTTTGGGACTTTTTCTAACCGAATTGGGACAATGCTATAACTCTTTTGGGAGCAAGTGTAACTGAATTGCTTCGAGTCTGATGCAATGCCTAAAAACGGGCGTTTGCGCCAAATATCTGATGCTCGTAGGTTTTTTGCCCTCTGCGATTCACGGCTCGATGCGCTGTTATTCCCCCTGAATTGAATGTAGCCCTCAATCTTTATGCATAACTATAACCGTTTTGTAAGAAAAACTATAACCAATTTGGGAATTAACTATAACTTTTTTGGAATGATCAGAACGCGCCATTTTTAAAAGTAACTAATTTGGAACGTAAATATGCCGTAGTATAACTCTTTTGGAACAAATTGCCGATGAAACTCGTCTAAGTATAACCTTATTGGGACAAAAAATAGCGGCCAGACAGCCAGACATAACCACTTTGGAGTGAATTTCCGATCTACCGGCTTCATTTAGCCCCTTATTGTAACTCCTTTGGAAGAAATCGCCGAAAAAATGGCTGTTGTCCCTCCAAATATAACTATATTGGAAAAAAAGTATCTCCCAATGTAGTTACATATTGCGCCAAACCAGTACGTTAGCTGCCGCTATCCGGGCAAGCATTCCAAAACGGGTATAGTTATGGCCAAATACACCAGGAAAAATCAGGGCATTGTCGTAATCAAAAAGTCCAACCAGTTGATCGAGGCGCGGTATAAATTCGACGTGTGGGAAACCCGCATCTTTCTTTCAGTGCTCTCCAACATCAAACGTGACGACGAGGATTTCAAGGTGTACCGCATCTGGTATCGAGAGGTCATTAAGTCTTTCGGTCTTCGTTCCGGCCAGTCCTACGCCTTCCTGCGCGATGCCGCGCGCAGCCTTATCCGCAAGGTGTTCAACATCAGCAACGAGGACAACGGATTCCAGCGTGAGACCGAATATCACATCATCCGCAGCATCAACTACCTCACCGAAGGCGAACAGGGTCGCAGCGGCACCGAGTCCCAGGAGTACATAGACATCACCATTGACCCCGACATGAAGCCCCTGTTGTTGCAACTCAAAAGCAACTTCACGGCCTACGACCTGCGCAACATCGTCAAACTCGGCGCTTACCCCGTCCGCGTGTACGAATTGTTGAAGCAATACGAAAGCATCGGCGAACGCACTCTCGAATTTGAAGAAATGAAGCGAATGTTCGAACTCACCACCGAGTACCCGCACTTCGCCAACTTCTACCAAAAAATCATTCAGCCCGCCGTAGAGGACATCAACCTGCACACCGACCTCAGTGTCTCTGAAATCATCAAAGAGAAAGAAGGCAAGCGGGTCGTCGCACTTCGGTTCCGTTTCCACCGCAAAAGCGACGATGAGCTGCGCCGGATGCGCGGCGAAGAGCCGAAAGCGGCCATACTCCCGCAATTGCCGTTTCCCGATTTCCCCAACAACCCTGCTGCCATCGCCGCCGAAGCTTCCGAACCTTCATCGGTGGACCTGATTTTTACCAAATACCAGGAAGAAGTGGTGCAGGGCTTCGGGGTCACCCCGACAGCCTTTCTTTCCCTGCTCACCTCTGCGACAGAGGAGCAAGTCGCCCAGGCCGTCCGTGTCACGCGCCGCGCCAAAAACGCCCAGCAATTGAAAAATGTGGCAGGCTTCTTCATCGAAGCCCTGCGCAACGGCTACACCGACGAGCAAGAAGAAACCGGCAAAAAGAAACGCAGCGACGCCGAGAAGTCGGCCAAGAAACTCCAAGAACTGCTCGAACAACTCGCCGACCTCGAAGCCGAGCGCCGCGCAGCCGCCAACGAAGTCATCCGCGAACTGACCAACGCCGACGCTTTCCTTGCCGGCGAGGCGGTCTCCAAAATCATGTCCAACACCCCCGTCCGCCAGTCGCTCGAAGCTCAAACCGGCCTCACCCTCGATGCCGAGCTTCCGATGGACACCTGGCGCGAAAACAAACCCATGCGCCATGCAGTCATCCACCAGATCGAAGCCATGAAACCCGAAGCTTTCAAGGAAGTCAAGGCCAGGTACGACGGCCCGCTGCTGAAATTGCGGCAGGCGGTGGAGGCATTGCAGAGAGGGTCGGGTGGGGAGAGGCAAAGAATTTTTTACAAAAAATAATTTAATAAGAATATGAATAATCCAAATTTGGCGTATTTTTGAAAATTATTTTCAAAAATAAACAGAATCGGGAAAAATGATACTCGAATTTGCAGTAGAAAATTTTCGCTCCATCAAAAATCGCCAGGTTTTCTCTTTGATCGCGGAATCTTCCAAAATCAAGGGCGAAAATATTTTTGAAGTTAGTCTCCCGAATGGCGGTTCTGCCCGTCTGTTGAAAACTGCCCTGATTTATGGCGCCAACGCTTCGGGAAAAAGCAACTTCATTAAGGCCCTGGGTAACTTGATGCAAATGATAAGCCGCCGGATTTCCGGCGCCGGTCGTCCCATCCGAAGCTACAATCCTTTTCTCTTCTCCACAAATACAGTCGCCGAGCCGACCGTTTTTGAACTGACATTTGTATTTGAGGAAGTGAAGTATCGGTACAAAGTCGCTTTCAACCTTACACAGAGTTTAGAGGAAGAATTGGTTTTTTCACCGAAAGGTCAAACCCAACGCATTTTCGAGCGTCACGGTGGCCCGCAAGATTTGTTGCATAAAATCAAACTGGGAAAAAATTTTGGCAACAAAGAAATCGAAGTTTTCAATAATCAGTTGGCGCTGAACAAATTCGGCACAGATACGCCCCATGAGTTGCTGACCAAGGTATATGTATATTTTAATTCCATTGATGTCAGCAATGCGGTGCGAGGAGCTTCCAACAATGTGCAGGTGCGCCAGGTTTCTCAGACCCTCTCCGAATCCGACCATCAGCCGATATTAAAAAGGCTGGAAAAACTAATCAGAGTGGCCGATACAAAAATTGACGGTCTTGAACTCTTGCAGTCGGAGGAGCGGGAACCGCTCATTGGAAGAAATGGAGAAACAGTACGTAAAACGCTGGGAAGCACCCGCTTGAACACCATGGTCTATGGCGTCCATAAAGTATATGACGACGGTCAGGAAGTTAGAGATGAAAGGCTGCCCTTCGATGAAGAATCGGAAGGCACAAGAGCGCTTTTTTGGCGTGGCGGGCTTATTCTTGAAAAACTGGAACAAGGCGGTGTCCTGGTGTTCGACGAACTCGACAACAGTCTCCACCCGAAATTGGTAAAATTCCTCGTGCAACTTTTCTCCAATTCGCGCTCCAACCCCAATAATGCACAACTGATTTTTGCCACGCACGAGGTTACCCTGTTGGATCGGGATATGTTCCGAACCGACCAGATTTGGTTCACCGAAAAAAATCAATACGGAGAGACCGAATTGTTCTCCGCCCAGGATTTCGACGGTGTGCGGGAGGATGTGCCATTTGACAAATGGTACATGGCTGGAAAATTCGGTGGGTTGCCTAAAATCGAAGACATCGAATCCATTTTCAACCATGAGTAGAAAAGCCCGCACGCTTCGAAGGAATATGCTCGTCGTCTGTGAAGGCTCGGTGACCGAACCGGAATATTTTGCCGTGTTGAGAAGGATAGCCCTTGAAAATGAGGCGTGGGAGGAAATAGAAATACGGCCCAAACCCCGCAGCGATGTAGAACAAGAAGATACAACGCCTCCGCACAAATCGCCGCGACAAAAACGTCAGTTGAAAGTAGTACCACTTCCCGAAGAAGCCGACGAAATCGAGCGACAGTACACTTGGAGACAGACCCCGGCCAATTTTGTAAAAGAAGCCCGTGACGGGCTTAAAGATGATACTTTTGAAGAAGCATGGGCTGTTTTTGACCGGAACGGCCACCCCGCTCATGGTCACGCTTTCAGTCTTGCCCGCGAGCCGGTCAATGGCAAAACAGTCAATATTGCTTTTTCCAGTATCGCCTTTGAGCATTGGGTGTTACTGCATTTTGAGCAAAATGCTACTGAATTTGTCAAATCGGAATGTAAAGACCCGGAGGGGCACTATTTAGCATGTGGCTCAGGCCTTCATGCCGACGATTGCTGGGGCGTTCGCTGCGTATCAGGGTACTTACGGGTTAACCAGTACCTGACGGGCTCCACAAAAATCCGCAATGACGATTTTCAAGACTTTTTCAACCGCTTGACCGAGGCTGAGTATCGAGAAAAAGCCTACGAAAATGCCGCATGGCTTCGCCACACCGTACCGCACAACGAGACCGAACCATATCTGAGCAACCCGTACACCAATGTGGATGCCTTGGTCAAACGGCTGCTTGGCGAAGACGGCCAAACAATTGATTGGGCCAATCTGGGTCAAACAATTGAGTGGCAATTACTTGAAATTCAAGTTGATGCAGAGAACGATTTTTTTAAACTGACAATTACGAATATAGGCCCGGTAACCAGATTGCTCAATGGGTATGATATTGGGGTTTTCTCAAAAAGAAATGAGCAGACAGAAGAATGGCGACCCGTCGAAACAACAAACGGGGTAATCAATGCGGGGGCAACCCAAAGTTATTATCTCGAACCTGCCGACGACTTTCAAGCCTCCGCCCTCGAAATCAAAACAGGCAACCATCGACTGCTGTTCGAGATATGAGTTTGATTCAAATAATATGAAAAGTGAAGCACTTCTAAAATTCATCGACAGCGGCGAAAACAATATACAGGACGGCGAAGGAATGACCGTAAACTTCACAATCGCCGACGAACTGGACGCACGCGAGTTCCGACAGT
>JADZFP010000474.1 GCA_020849825.1 Saprospiraceae bacterium | reverse complement strand
TGTGTTTTTCTCACCCGACAGTTACCTCAGTCTGAGCAACAAGACACCTGTGGTGATGACCTGTCACGACCTGGCGCCGCTGCACGCGCCTGCGCAAATTCCCTGGGCGCCCAGAAAATATTACCAGTATTTCTTTCCCCGTTTTCTGAAAAGAGCGGATCACATTTTGACAATATCGAACTACGTAAACCGCGATATTGAACAAAGTTGCCGGATCAATTCCGACAAAATTACGACGGTGTACAACGGATGCAGGGAAGGTTTCAAGCCCTTAAATGATTTAGAAAAACAAGTAGTTAGACAAAAATATGCCGACGGAGCGAACTATTTCTTCTATGCAGGCGCCATTCACCCGAGGAAAAATATTCCCAGACTGATCCGTGCTTTTGATCAGTACAAACAACGCACGGGCGGCGCCGAAAAGTTGCTGCTGGCCGGTCGTTTCGCCTGGCACACCGGCGATGTGAAGCAGGCTTATGATCAATCCGCTTTCAAAGGAGATATTGTTTTTCTGGGTTATGTGCCCGACGATGAACTGCCCGTTCTGCTGGGCGCCGCATTGGCCTTGACCTACGTGTCCCTGTCGGAGGGCTTTGGTCTTCCGCTGCTGGAAGCCTTTCATGCGGAGGCGCCCGTTATCACGGCCAATACAACCGCTCTGCCGGAAGTCGCCGGCGACGCGGCGCTGCTGGTCGATCCTGTTTCCGTGGACAGCATTGCCCACGCATTGCAGCAAGTTGCACAGCATGAGCAATTGCGGCAGTCATTGGTGGAAAAAGGGCGGTTGCGGCGGCAAAAGTTCGACTGGGATTTGGCGGCAGAACTTATTTATCAAACGCTTGTAAGCACAGCCGGTCGGTTGCGCAAATGAAAGTTGTTCATCTCTTCGACTGGTATTTACCCTCGACGCTGAGTTGGGTGGGGCGCCTGCTTTTCCGTTTACAGGAGCATTGCGAGATTTCAATTGCCGCACCCTGGATTGTACAGGGAGAATACCTGACAGCCGGCATGCAAAGCCTGGTTTTCCCGCCGCAAAAATGGCTTTTCCCCGAAGTTCAGTCAGAGTGGCAATACCCGCTGGGGCAACGCTTATTCGCTCGTTCACAGCGGTTTATGCCCTTGTACCCCCGGTGGTTATACGAGAAATTGCGGGCCAGCCCACCCGACGTATTTCATGCGCATTACGGCCCCACGGGATGCCTGTATCTTCCGCTTGCGGAAAAGCTGAACCGGCCTTTGATCGTGACGTTTTATGGATTCGATTACCGTAAGTTACTGGTCAGACGGCCGGTTTTTATCAAAAAATACCACCGTGTGTTCGACAGGGCCGCGAAAGTAATCGCTGCCAGCGCCACGGGAGCCGAAGCACTGGAGGCAATGGGTTGTCCGACGGAGAAACTGGCAGTAGTGCCGCCCAGTCCTGCGCTGGAACGCTTTCCTTTTATACAAAACGAAAAACCTTCCGGACGGCTGAATCTGGTTCAGGCCGCTACGTTTACACCCAAAAAAGGCCACGTGACAACACTGCGCGCACTTGCACTGGCTTTACGCGATTGCCCGAACCTGCGCCTCACGCTTGCAGGTGAAAAGTACGACCGCCACACCGTGCGTGAAGTCGAAACGCTGATCAAAACCCTGCATTTGCAACATGCCGTCGATTGGCTCGATTTTGTTCCACATGCACAAATGGCTGCATTTTTGACCCGTTTCGACGCATTTATCCAGCCCAGCCGGACAACTTCCGCGGGCGACCATGAGGCTACACCGGTGGCTTTGCTCGAAGCCATGGCTACGGGTTTGCCCGTACTAGCCACCCGGCATTTCGATCTGCCTGATCAGGTGATTACCGGTTTCAACGGCTGGCTGGCGGAGGAGGGCAATGCGCCGGAACTGGCGGATGCGATAAAACAGTTTTATCACATGCAAAACAGCGATTATCAGGACTATAGACAAAATGCACGGCAACACGTTGAGGCTAATTTTTCACTGGAAAAAAGTTCGGAACGTTTATTGGCGCTGTACCAAACATTGCTCTGATGGCCAAAATCCTGATCATAACGGCTCGCTTTGCACCTTTTATCGGTCCGCGCGCACACCGCTGGGCTGCACTGGCCGGCTACTTCGCAGCGCAGGGGTTTGAGGTGCATGTTGTTTGTCCGCGTTGCAGAGAAGACAAAAACCAGGCGCCCGAACCCGGATTGATCGTTCATCGAACCGGTTTTGATACGCTTAAAGAATTGATTTACTTTATATTTCGCATTTCGTCTGGCAGGGGCAGGGTAGGGGTGATACCCGACAAACCGGATTGGTTCGAGCAGATTTTCAATCGGTTATATGAGCGAATCTGGAAAAAAACAGCCTTCCCCGACGATTCGATCCTGTGGTATTGGTCCGCCCGGCGCAAAGCTTTTGGGTTGTGCCGCCGCCATAAATTTGAGGCTGTGATTACGGTGTCGTTGCCCTTTGCGCCGCATCTGGTCGGCCTGGCGCTCAAAAAGCGATACCCCCACCTTCTCTGGCTGGCCGATATCGGAGATCCGTTCAGTTTTCAGCCGCGTTTCAAGCGTGCCAGGGGGAAACAAAGAGCCACCGACCTCGAAGGTGAATTGTTGCGGAATGCCGATCGGGTAACAGTTACAACACCTTCATTATCTGAAAAATATGTTGACATATTTGGCGAGCCGCTTCGTTCAAAACTCGTTGCAATCCCGCCGCTTTTGCATCCGCCGATGACGGCTGCCCGCGCAATAAACCCGGTTGACGGTAAAGTACAGATCGGATATTTCGGTACGTTTTACGTGCCGGTCAGAACGCCCGGGGTCGTCATCAATCTGCTGAATAAAACCTGGGCTGCCCGCCCGGATTGGCAAGAGCGAGTGTCGGTTCATTTTTACGGAGAAATCTTTCCGGAGTTTGTTTCAGCGTTGCTGGATACGCCAGCTGTGACATTACACGGTCTGCAAGCGCGCGATGTTTCGCGAAATGCAATGCTGGGTATGCACGGCCTTTTACACATCGGGAATACCACGGACTATCAATTGCCCAGCAAATCCGCCGAGTACCTGGCTTCCGGCAAGCCCGTATTTCATTTGTCTTATGTTGAAAATGACCCTTTTATCGCGTTTTGGGAAAATCAGCCCGGTTTGGACAGCGTGTCGGTTCTGGAAGGGGCGCTTTCGGAAGAAGGGTTTGAAATCTGGTTGAACTGGGTGGAAGGATTGCTGGCAGCGCCGGGAAACTGCATGAGAACAACGCAAGCCTGTTTACTTGAAACCGTCGGCCGGGATTATCTTCGTTGCCTGGACTTATCCGAATAGCCCATGTTGCACGAATTGATCTGTCGCAATGTCGCCAAACATATCGATCTGACACCCGCAGAGGAAGCGCATTTTTCTGCCATGCTGATCCCGCATGCCTTGCGGCGAAAGGAATTTTTTCTTCAGGAAGGAGAGATTTGCAAACACTCGGTTTTTGTCGTCAAAGGCTGTCTTCGCGGCTACACGGTTGATTCAAACGGCTTTGAGCACATCCTTCAATTTGCGCCGCCCGACTGGTGGATTGCCGACATGTATAGTCTGCTTTCCGGCCGGCCCGGAAATTTGAACATCGACGCCCTGGAAGATTCCGAGGTATTGCTGCTGGCCAAAAAAGACCAGGAACAGCTGTACCACGACGTGCCGAAATTTGAACGTTTTTTCCGAATCATAACTGAAAATGCCCTGGTTACCAGCCGGCAACGGGTTTTAGACAACCTCAGTCTGAGCGCCCAGCAACGCTACGAAGCCTTTTGCCAGCGCTACCCGACGCTGATCAACTATTTGCCGCAAAAGCAGATTGCATCCTACATCGGGGTTACACCGGAATTTCTGAGCAAGATGCGGAGTGAATTGTTGCGCAGGCAGTAGGCCAGATCGCGAGGCTTAATTCTTAATCTAGATTATTGGCGGAGCGAACTCTGCTCCCGCAATTTTGTCTTGTCAAAAACAAAATCTCTTCCGCCATGAACAGAAAAGAATTTATCAAAAAAAGCCTGCTCGGCGCCGGCGCATTGGCGACTACCGGTGTTACGGGCGCCGTGATCACCAACAATATCGATGAATTGAGGCCGCTGGATCTGCTCGGCTTCAATCACCTGCCTAACACAAATTCCAAAATTATGGCAAACAGCGTTTTGCACCGCGCCGAGTCGCGCGGGCACGCCAACCACGGTTGGCTCAACAGTTATCATACTTTTTCCTTCGCCAATTATTACAACCCCGAGCGGATGCATTTTGGCGTTCTGCGCGTACTCAACGACGACACTGTCGAGGCCGGCAGAGGGTTCGGCACGCACCCGCACGACAACATGGAAATCATTTCCATCCCGCTCGAGGGTGATTTGGAGCACAAAGACAGCATGGGCAACGTCGCGGTTATTCGCAATGGCGATGTCCAGGTCATGAGCGCGGGCACCGGTATTTATCACTCGGAATACAACAAAAACAGCAATCAGCAAGTCAAATTCCTGCAAATCTGGGTGTTTCCGAACAAACGCAATGTAACGCCTCGATACGACCAGATTACGCTCAACCTGGCTGACCGGAAAAACAAACTCCAGCAAATCCTGTCGCCGAACCCCGACGATGAAGGCGTATGGATACACCAGAATGCCTGGTTTCACATTGGCACCCTCGACAAAGGCTTTGAAACCGAATACCGGATCAAAGGCGGACCCGACAACGGCCTGTACGTATTTGTTCTCAATGGCAATATACGTGTCGGCGAACAGGACCTTGGCGCCCGCGACGGTTTCGGGATTTGGGATACCGAAACGATTTCCATCAAAGCAACGGATGCGGCCGAAGTACTGCTGATGGAAGTTCCGATGAAAATCGGGTAATCAACCGCCCAACAAAGAAAAACGGCATCAACCGAAAACCCGGTTGATGCCGTTACAGGGGGGGGAAGAGGTAGAAATCAATGCAGATTATTCCGACCGGAATCCTGATACATAGGGCCGCCATCTGCAAGTGTTCTCATTTGATCCAAGGAGTATTCCCGAACGACCAAATCATATACTTCAAGGGCTTGGTCGCGCGTAATGGAAGGAAATTCATCCAAAAATTCATTTACGCTTACACCAATTCGCATGAAGTCCATAAAGGTCTCGACTCTGATGCGCGTGCCGCTGAATACGGGCGCACCATCCTGGATTTCGGGGTGAACACTGATTGAAGAAAGGTTACGCATTGTCCGGTGCTGTTTGTAAGTGCTACAAAGTGATGACCGGGATTATACAAACAAGGTGAAGGGATTAAAAAGACATTAACGGCGCTAATGTAGGAAGCCGTTCGTTATGACCAAACAATCTTTGGACTTTTTTTTAACTACTTGATATTAAAGATATTTTTCCCCAAAAATGGCCTTCACATCGCCTACCACTTGCTTGATTTCCTGCTCTTTTGATTTGGGGTGAATGAGCAGCACATCGCCGGTGTCGACTACGATGTAATCGCTCAGGTCTTTGATGACGACCAGTTTTCCGGCAGGCACCCTTATCAGGCAGTTGTCCGTATCAACCAGCATGACTTTATCGCCCTGAACCAGGTTGTCGTTTTCATCTTTGTCACATTCCGCATGCAAACTTGCCCAGGTGCCGAGGTCCGACCAGCCGAAATCGCCCGGAATGGTGTACACGTTGCCGGCTTTTTCCAAAATGGCGAAATCCACGGAGATATTGGGGGTAGATGGGTAATATACGTCGATAAATGATTGCTCCTCCGGGGTGTTGTACTTGCCTTGTCCTTTTTGGAGAATGGCAAAAATATCCGGCGACAATTGCTCGAAAGCATTCAGTATGGCGCCGACATTCCAGATAAAAATACCGGCATTCCATACGTAGTCGCCAGACTCCAGAAACTGCCGGGCCGTGGCGAGGTCGGGCTTTTCCGTGAACCGTTGCACTTTATAAACTCCGTTGTCCGCGGGACTGTCGTACTGAATATACCCATAGCCCGTATCCGGACGCGTTGGCTGGATGCCCAGGGTGACCAGGGCTTCCTTTCCGGCAGCAAACCTGAGCGCCTTGCCGATCATATCGACAAACACCGGCTGATTGACCACAATGTGATCGCTCGGGGTGATGACGATATTGGCTTGCGGATCAAGGTCCTTGATTTTGAAGGAAGCGTAAGCGATGCAGGGCGCTGTATTGTTGCGGCTGGGCTCGCACAGGATTTGATGGTCGGATAAGCCTGGAAGTTGTTCCTTGACCAGATCCCGGTATGCGGCATTGGTGACGATGAAAAAATTGGAAGGCGGACAAACCGGCAGGAAGCGCTCGTAGGTAAGTTGCAAGAGGCTTTTTCCAACCCCCAGCATGTCCAAAAACTGTTTGGGCCGGGATTCGCGGCTGCCGGGCCAGAAGCGGCTGCCCACACCGCCGGCCATGATGGCTACATAAGTATGTTGATTGCTCATATTTTAAAGTTGATGTTGTACTTCCTGATATACCCGGGCGATACCCTCTTCCAGACCAATGCGGGCTTGCCACCCCATAGCGTGTAATTTGCCGACATCCATGAGCTTGCGTGGCGTGCCGTCGGGTTTGGAAAGATCGTGTCGTATCTCGCCGGCAAATCCGGTAATCCGGGCCACTATTTGAGCGAGTTCCAGGATCGAAATGTCTTCCCCTACGCCGATGTTGACCAGTCCGGGTTCGTTGTAGTGCTGCATGAGGTAAAAACACGCATCGGCCAGGTCGTCGACGTGCAAAAATTCACGGCGCGGTGTGCCGGTACCCCAAATCGTGACGAAAGGCTCGTTTCTGACTTTTGCTTCGTGAAATTTGCGAAGCATGGCAGGGAGTACATGGCTGTTTTCCGGATGGTAATTATCGTTTGGGCCGTACAGGTTGGTAGGCATCACCGACACGAAGTTGCAGCCGTATTGATCGCGGTAGGCATCGCAAAGCTTGATGCCGGCTATTTTGGCAATGGCGTAGGGTTCGTTGGTGGGTTCGAGCGGCCCGGTCAGCAAACTGTCTTCCTGCAAGGGTTGCGGCGCCAGTTTGGGATAAATACAGGAGGAGCCCAGAAACATGAGTTTTTTTACCCCGTGTTGCCAGGCGGAATGAATCACATTCGCCTCGATCATCAGGTTGTCGTACAGAAATTCGGCCCGGTACGTGTTGTTGGCCAGAATACCGCCGACTTTCGCAGCAGCCAGGAAGACGTAATCGGGTTTTTCTTTTCTGAAAAACTCGCTGACTTCCAGCTGATTGCGAAGGTCCAGTTGCGCCGAGTTGCGCAGGACAAACTGCCTGTAGCCTTCGTCCTGCAATTTTCGAAGAATGGCGGAGCCCACCATACCCCGGTGACCGGCAATGTAGATTTTGGCATTCTTTTCCATATCCGGCCTATTCATACTGGTTTTTGATCTCAAACCCGCCTTCTTTCAGGAACCGCTCCCGGTGAAACAGGGTCAGATCGTGGTGAATCATCTCGTGCACAAGGTCTTCGAGGCCGTGCCGGGGCGCCCAGCCCAGTTTTTCACGGGCTTTTGAGGCATCGCCGACGAGCAGGTCGACTTCTGCCGGACGGAAATAGCGCGGATCGATGGCGATGACTTCCTGGCCGGGGTGAAAACGAAAACTCTTGTCGGACACCGAAGCGACCACGCCTTTTTCTTCCACACCTTCTCCCTGAAATTCGAGCGTAACGCCGAGCTCGCCAAACGCCATCCGGCAGAAGTCGCGCACCGAAGTTGTTATGCCGGTTGCCACAACAAAATCTTCTGGTTGCGGATGCTGGAGAATGAGCCACATGGCTTCGGCATAATCGCGGGCGTGACCCCAGTCGCGTTTTGCATCCAGGTTGCCCAGCCAGAGTTTGTCCTGCAAACCCAGGGCGATCTTGGCAGCAGCACGGGTTATTTTACGGGTCACGAAAGTTTCACCCCTGATCGGGCTTTCGTGGTTGAACAATATGCCGTTGCAGGCATAAAGATTGTATGCCTCCCGATAATTGACTGTGATCCAGTAGGCGTACAGTTTGGCCACGCCGTAGGGCGATCGCGGATAAAATGGCGTTCGTTCGTTCTGCGGCGTTTCTTGCACAAGGCCGTACATTTCTGAGGTTGAGGCCTGATAAAAGCGCGTCTTTTCCGACAGGCCCAGCAATCGAATCGCTTCCAGCAATCGCAAGGCGCCGATCGCATCGGCATTGGCCGTGTATTCCGGCGTTTCAAAACTGACTTGCACGTGGCTTTGCGCCCCGAGATTATACACCTCATCGGGCTGCACCTGCTGCATGATCCGGATCAGGTTGGTGGAGTCGGTCAGGTCGCCGTAGTGAAGGATAAAATTACGTCCCAGTTCGTGCGGATCCTGATAAAGGTGATCGATCCGTTCGGTGTTGAACAGCGAGCTGCGGCGCTTGATGCCGTGCACCTCGTAGCCTTTTTTGAGCAACAATTCGGCGAGATAGGCGCCATCCTGACCGGTTACACCGGTGATCAAAGCAGTCTTCATGCTGTTACCAATTCCAGGTATTTCTGGATAATTATTTGTTCGTCAAAGGTTTGCTGCGCTAAATGTCTTCCCTCTTTACCCATGTCGGCGCGAAGTTGCGGCGACATTTCACAAAACGCAAGCATTGCAGCGCTTAAGGCTGCCGAATTGCGCGGCGGCACCAGCCACCCGTTCCTTCCGTCAACCACCGTGTCGCGGCAGCCGGGCATGTCGGTTGTGATCACCGGCAGGCCTTTGGCCAGGGCTTCCAGCAAAACCCGGGGCACGCCTTCGCCGTAATAGGAGGGCAAAACAACGCATTGGACGGCATCCAGCAAGGCCGGCATGTCGTCGGTTGGCGGGATCAATTCTACCGTCCCTGCTTGTAAACGGCTGGCCAGGGCTTTTCGGGACAGGGCGTTCGGGTTTTCAGCCGGCAAGCCAGCCAACAGAAAACGCGCATTCGGGAATCGGGATTTTACTGTTTGCGCCGCTTCCAGGTACTCGAAAACACCCTTTTCTGCAATCAGTCTTGCCGCCAGCAGGAATACGGGATCTTTTGAAAAATGACCGTCTTCCACCGGAGCAAATTCCTCCAAATTTACGCCCGAACCTGCGACCTGGCGCGCCTTTTCCGGCGTTATCATGCGTTTGTTTTCAAAAAACAGCCGATCGTCGGGGTTTTGAAAAAAAACGCAATCAGCCCTGCGGAAAGCGCGGCGATACAACGTCTTGGCCAGCGCCCCCAACCAGTTGTTTTTCAGAAAAATGACGCCGAGACCATTTACCGTGGGCGCCCAGCGCACAGGCAAACCGGCAATTGACAGCCCGGTGTACAAATTGGGCTTGATCGTGTAGGATAGTATCCAGTCGTACTTCCCTTCTTTGTATCGTCTGCGAAGTTCGCGGATGAGCAAGAGGTCCCTCCCAACTTGTTTTCCTTTGGGCGCCAGGCGTTGCAAAGGGATAAAACGGCAACCCAACCGCTCGATTTGTTCGACAAAAGGACCCGGAGGCGCCAGTACGGTAACGGAGATGCCGTGTTGCAACAGTTTGGAAATCAGGCCTCTTCGAAAGTTCCAGATACTCCAGGCCGTGTTCGATACGATTGCCACCCGAATCTCTGCCGAACCCATCATTGCCAAAGATTTTTGGTTTCGGGAAACAAATTTTCCCAAAAAAGGTATTCCTCAGCCAAAATTTCCTTAACTGTTTTTTGTTCTGCAGAAGAAATTTTACCTGCTTCCGGCAGTACCCGGTTTCTCCACCAGGCTTTTAGCCGGTCGGGCGCCAGCCGTTTCAGCCTTTCGTAAATACCTGCTTTTACCAGCCGATTAAGCCAAAACGATCGGCTTGCGTCGTAATTCCGGTTGCGGTTGGCCGGCAGGAGCAGGGGAGTGTCGGCTGGTAATTCGAGAAATGCAGCCAGGCGGCGCAATTCTTCGTCGGGTTGTCGGATCAGTTGTTCGAAAAAAACAAGGTGTGTGTCCGGCCTGTTCAGCCAGGGCATTATCCACCTGCTGTACATGGATTCGCCCGCATAGCGGAAGAATGACAATGGATCGGGCCCGACCGTGTCGAAACCCGCGCCGTAGTGGCGCCGGTGATAGTTGTTGCCGAGATCGCGGGTGTCGATAAGTCCCTGTTGGGCAGCCAGTTTCAAGGCGGAGTTTTCTTTGTTCCAGAGTTCGTCAGGCCCGCTTGCCAAACCTCCAAGCACTCCATCAAAACTGCGTTTTTCAATGCCGCCGGGTTTGGCGCGCTGGTGCCAGTAGGCCGAATACATCCGCCGGGCCGGGTCGCGTACACAAACAATGAACTTTGGCCGCGCGACATACTGCATTATTTTTTCCCGGGCAGATTCGGATTGGACGTACAGGGTGGAACCATCGAGGATGGGTTGCATGCCACTGGCAAACAGTTGCCTGTACCATCCGATTTGAGTATCGACCAACCTGGGCTCCAGACAAAAAAACTGGGGTTCTTTAATCCGGCAGGCACGGAACAAGCCGGTGTTTTTTAAAAAATCAAAAACCGTCGTCGTGCCGCATTTGCGAAAGCCGATGACGAAAACCCCGGTATCAAAAGTCGTTTTCACCGTTTTTTATAAAAAAGACTAAACAGCGTAACAAGCAGGAACACCCAGGACCAACGCTCGCGCAAATACAAGTGCGTCAGGTTCATGACCATAAACAACAAATAATTACCCAGAACAAACAACCTGAGAGGCCATGGTACACCCGCCGCGAGCATTTGCCAGCCGATGGCTCCGAAAAACAACATCAAAGCGGTAAACCCGATCAGTCCGGCTTCAATGAGTATCGCTCCGAAAGTGTTGTGCAATTCGTGGCGCTTGTGGTAGGCTTTAAAATTGGCCAGACCTACACCCAGAATCGGATGCTCCGGAAATATTTCGGCCGCATCTTCGAGTTGTGTAACCCGTACATCGATATTGCTCTCCGATTGCGAGGGGTCGCCTTCGAGGATCAGACTCAGAATCTTGGCCGCCCGCCGCACGCCTCCGATGTGCTCCATCGACAACAGGATTTGCTGGTAATTCGCTCCCAGGTACAACAAAGCCATAAGCGCAGGCGCCACGATAAGCGCCTTTTTCCACCACCTCAAAAACAGGAAACGGTAAAAAAAGTAGTTGGCAACAAGGGCCAGCATAATCACAAAAGCGGTCTGGGACCCGGTGCCAAAAGCTGGCAGCGTAACCAAAGCGAGCAGGGCATACGACCACCATCGCCGCTGCGGATAAAAACGCTCGATGATCAGCAGCAGCACAAAAGTGGTTGTGAGCAAATAGGCGGCGTATTGATTGGGGTTGCCGGTCATAAAAGTGTACCGAATCCAGTCGAACATGCTGGGAAAGGAGATGCCCAGCAGAAAATTCCCGTACAACGGAATGGTCGACACCACCAGCGACGCCGCTGAAAACAGAAAGACTATGCGAATGAATTTCGCCTGATGGCGCTGGTAAAGCAGGGCCGACAAGAACAAAAACAGAGCGATGTACACCCAGGGTAATACGGAGGCGAAAAAGCGAAAATAATCAACCGCAACGCCTATCGTACTCAACAAGACCGCAAACAAGAGCCCGAAAAAAACAACCACCCCCGTCAGCCGCTTCGGCAAGCGCCAGTCTCCATCCCGCAAACGGCAGATCAGAACGACAACCGCGGAAAGCAGCAGAAAAAAATCGGACAGTATGAATTTGAACAATCCAAGCGGTATGCCCAGTTTGGTATATGGCAAAAAGAAAAGGCACAACCCGTACAGGCTGAGGGCATTGATCCGTATCCGATCCGACCAGTTCATATTCGAATAGTGGAAAAACCGAGTTTTCGCCGGATAAAATACCAGGCAGAACCATTCAGCACCGCAAGCCCCGCAGCGCTGCCCATTGCAGCGCCTGCAGCGCCCCAGGCCGGCGTAAAAAGCAGAGAGACAACAATATTCACGCTCAGACTTGCCAATGCCAGTTTGTTCATCAGTCGGTCGTATCGGGTCATATTCAAAACCGCACCGGTGGGACCGACCATCACGTTGAAGCATTGCCCAAGCACGAGTATCTGCATGGCCAGCACGCCTTCCGAAAATTGCGGACCAAAAAGCCGGAGCAAAGGTCCCGCCAATAACACGACACCCAACAATACCGGCGCCGAAGTCCAGAATATCAATCGCGTCGCTTGTTGCGCCGCTTTTCGAAGCCCGCCGAGATCAGACTGCGCCCATGCGCGCGCCAGCTTGGGCGCTGCAATAGAGTTGACAGCCATGAGCGGGATGGTCACCAGATTGACGATCCGGTTTCCGGCGGCATAAATCCCCAAATCGTAGCTCCCCCGCAGGGTTTTCAGGACGATCTGATCGGCCCAATGGTTGAAAAACATGACCGAAGTCGTCAATAAAAAAGGCCAGGACTGTCTCAGGAAACTACTGCCGCTCATTCCGACCGGGTTTGTTTCATCTTCATACATTGCGCCCCTGAATGTTCTGTGCCACACAAATATCGCGGCAATCAAAGCCGCCCAAAGCGCACAAGTTTGCGCCCAGACCGGCGCCTTGCTGTCTCCTCCTATTTGCAAACCCAATAAGATGAGCAAGGAAAAAAGCGGCGTTGCCACATAGTTGAACAGGGCATACCACCTGATCTCCCGCAGCGCTTTGAAAGCCTGCGAAAAGTATTTCAACAGGGTTTGCGGCAAAATGGCCAGCGCCACACCCAGCACCCACACCCCATTGGTCCATTTTGAAAACCAGCCGGTCTGATGGAGCAGCAGGAGCAAAATAGCCAGCCCAATTGCCGTAATAACTTGTGTGCGAAGTGCGCTTCTGTGAAAAAAAGCAACCCCCGCAAGATCATTCTGGGCCGTACAACCGGCAATGTGCCGCACCGCCAGTCCATCAAATCCCATAGCCGAAAAAATGGCTAACACATTGATCAACAGCACAAAAAAGGTATAGTCTCCGAATGCCTCCGGACCAAGCAAGTTCGTCACGGCCAGACTGAAAGCATAACTCAGCGCGATTCCCACCAAACGTATGCCCAGGGTCAGTCCGCTCCCGCGCACCAGTTCATGACCCAACCATCGGCGTACTTTTTGGAGAATCATCATGCCGTTTTACCCAGTTTTTCGACAAAAAGGGTGTTGAACCGCTCCTGCATTTTTGCCAGGGTGAAATGTTGCAAAAAACGCTTCCTGCCGGCAGCGCCCATTTCAGTACGCAGGGCCGGGTCGGCCATCAACCTGGCCAGTTTTTCACCTAAATCGGTCGGGTTGCCGGGTATGAAAAACAGGCCCGTTTCCTGGTCCGCTGCCACCTCTTTTAAACCATAAGTGGCCGAAGCAATGACCGGGATTCCTGCGCGCATACCTTCCAGGGCAACCAGATTGAATCCTTCCTTCCACCGGAATTCACCGATTTTTGGGAAAAATGCCTTTTCAATTGACGGCACAATCAGGATGTCTGAACTGGACAACAATGCCGGCAAATCGTCGCGGAAGCCCAAAAACTGCACGGGAAGGCCGTCGGCCATGCTGCGAATCCGATTTTCGTACCAGGCTTCTCTGAACCGGCCCGCCACCCAGAGTTGCCAGGCCGGCAGCCCCTGCGCATTTCGAAGGGCCTCAACGAGTACATGAAGCCCCTTTTCGGGGATCAGAGAACCTGCGAACATCAGGGTGATCACATTTTGAGGCTTATTGCACACAGGTACGTCTAGGTCGCCGATCCCGTTGTGTACGACCTCGATGCGACTTGCCCAACGCTCGCCCAATACCTGTTTGGTATCTTCTCTGACGGCTTCCGAAACGGCAACGACATGCGTCGCGAGGCGCGCCAACAAGCGGTGCAGCCAGGGGCGACCTCTGCGAAAACCCGATTGAATGTGCCAGACTACCGGTATGCCTGCCCATCGCGCGGGAATGCCTAGAAAAAATAGACAACGCTCGTTGCCCGCGTAAATCAGAGCGATCCTGTTTTGGCGCAACAAGCGGGATGCGCGTCGCCAGAAGGGCGCCAGGTATCTGAAAAACAGCCACAACAGCCCAAGCGGATTTTTTCTCAACATTCCGCCCTGGTAGGTCCGCAGAGCGGATGGCAATTGGAAGTCGAGAGTACTCGCCTGTTGCCGGGCTTTTTGTAAAAATTCGGTATCAAACGGCGCTCCGGCCCATGCTTCGAACTCGCCGGCAGGCAAACCTTCGAGCAATTGCAAGGCGATTTTTTGCGAACCCTGCATACCCGGATAGGAATTGTGAAACAAGATGCGCGGCTTGTCGGCATTCATTTCCAGGCGCTCAAATCGAGGTTGAAAAAAGCGGCGAGTGCCTCATTGTACGGCCGGTAATAGGCTTTCATCCGCTCAAGTACCTGCATTTCGGTTTGTTTCGGTTTTGTCTTTTGGCATTTATCGGTGTTAAATCGTTGATAAAGCGCTTTCAGTTTTTTGCGAAAAGCCCCCTTGGGAATCAGATGGCGCCACCTGACCACGCCGTTGTGCAGTATTTGCCAGCGAACCTTGTAGGAATAATTCTCTTTGACAAACCTGAAATCAGGTCCAAAATACGCCGGCTCAATGCCCGTGTCTGTACACAACCGCTGCATAAATCCTCGCGGATCGCGTTCCAGGTCTTCAAACAAATAAATCAGCAGACGTTCTTTCCCACATTGATCCGACCAGCGTTGCAAATACTCCAGATATTGACCATGGTGAATGGCCCCGCGCAGATATTCGTTGTCGCGCAATCG
>JADZFP010000473.1 GCA_020849825.1 Saprospiraceae bacterium | reverse complement strand
TTCATTATTGGCCCTGCAAATGATCCGAAGGGAAGGATTGATCTGGCGCGCCGACAGGGTAATAAACAGGTTTCCGGCATCGTCGGGTAAAGTGATAACCACTGCTGCCGCGCGATCAATACCTGCTTCTGCCAGTATCTCGTCGTGTGTGGCATCGCCTTCCACGTACAAGTAGGTGGTCTCGTGCCGAAGCAGGGCGATTTTGTCGGGATTTTTCTCAATAATCACAAAAGGCATGTCCTGTTTGCCCAATTCCTGGGCAACTTCGGTAGCGTGGCGCCCAAACCCGCATACTATGGTATGGCCGGAAAGCTCGTTGATGCGCTTATTCATATGAAAATCAATAAGTAACTTGGTGAAACCGCCGCTGGCAAACACATCCGTTATGGTAGAGATGGCGTATGCAAAGAGGCCGATATTGAAAACAATCAGCAGCGATGTGAACAAGCGTCCGTAAGTGCTCAACGGATGCACTTCTCCAAACCCTACCGATGCCAGGGTGATTACCGACATGTAGTAGGCATCGAACCAGGGATAATCTTCAATAACCACGTAGCCAACCGTACCTACCGCTATGGAAAACAGGACCAGCGTTATGGCGGCCCGCATTCGGCGTACTACCTGCTGAATTCGGGGAAAACGACCGTGGAAATGGTGTTTTCTCTTGCTTAGCCGCAGAAAAAACAAGGCGAAGTCAAAAAAATTGGCTCTCATGAGTATTTCAGCAAACGCCTGTAAAGGGCCAAATATCGGTTGGCAACGGTAGCATTGGAATACTCCTGCTCCACTTTCTTGCGCGCTCGCCGGCGCAACTCTTCATAATCTGTTTCGTTCATGTTCAAAATCCATTGTATTCCTTCTACAAGCCCTTCAACATCCCTCTGCGGCACAACATATCCTTCCTGTAAATGCGAGGTCATTTCCGGGATGCCGCCGGTTTGAAAACCTACAACTGGCGTGCCGCACGACAACGATTCCATCACTGTATTGGGCAGATTGTCTTCCAGCGAGGGAATAACAAAAGCGTCGGCAGCCGAATATAAAGTGGCAAGTTCTGCCGGAGCCTGAATCAGGCCTGGCGCAATGACAGGGTAGGGTAGTGTCGACTCTATCGCGGCGTCTGTTTTACCCAGGACAAGGATTTTGACAGGCAAATCAGGATTGGCCTGTTTAAGTCGCCCGAGGGCTTGTTGCAGATACGACAGCCCTTTTCGCTCATCGCTGACTTTCATCGCGGCAAACATCAATATTTTATCCTGCGGCGAACAACCCAGTTTCAGGCGGAGCGCTGCACGGGAATCGGCAGAAGCCGGCTGGAAAATCTTCGTGTCGATGGGATTGGGGATGGCCTGCACCGGCCTGTCGCGCAAAAGGCCACTCTGCCGCGCCACGCCGGCCAGCCATTCACTACAAGTGACGAATTCGATGTTGGGTGGAAATTTCCGCTTCTTTTGCCGCCAGATTCGATTCGAAAGATCGGCGCCACCCGGCCGGCGGAGGAATGGACAATGTCCGCATTGTTGCAGGAAGTGATCGCAACCCTGACTGTAATGACAACCGCCGGTAAATGCCCACATATCATGGAGGGTCCAGACGATGGGTTTGCCCAATTTGCTCAGTTGTTCAATGCCTTTAAGGGACAAAAAGCCCTGATTGATCCAGTGCAAATGGAGCACATCGGCCTCCTGCACGAGCGGGTGTCGGCTTAGGTCGTGGCCAAAATTGGCCAGCGAAAAGGCAAAACGGACAGATTTATCTCGTTCGAACGGCAGAAACGACAGCCGCTCGGCGTAAAAAGGCCATTTTGAAAAATACGTGCTGTTCAACGTTCCCGACTGCAATCCGACGGATTGCAACGCAGCATGAAGGCGCCGGCAGGCAATCCCGGCTCCGCCATGTTCATAGGTATTGAGCAGAAGGATTTTCATGACGAAAAACGACGCCGGTGTACCAACGTATAATTATGACACTGCGCTTCTTTGGCAATTATGCGGTATCCGGCGTTTACGAGTTTTTGCAGCGAATTCTCGATGCGATTCATATAGCCAGGGTCGAGGTGGTTGGCCGCAGTTTCGTCGTATTCGATACACAGGATATCGATCGGGATATTGTCCGAAATTATGGAATCAATTACCTGATACTCAGCGCCTTCAATGTCAATTTTTAAAAAGTCGATATGTCCGTGGCCCAATTCGCGCATCAACGTGTTCAGTTTTTTTACCGGCACCTCGATGTGTTTTTCCGAACGCTGGAGATTGACAAGCGAGTGAGAAACGTAGTTGTCGTTGCGCGGGGCGAAAAACTGCAAAGTGGTATCTTCATTCCATACGCCGACAGGACAAAAGACGATGTTTTCAGCCAATCCGCTCTTGTACAAGGGGTAGTGGCCGCCTTGGCAAGTGTTGCAGGGCATGGGCTGCCCCGTCTGATGGCATTCCAGCCATTGTTGAAAATGCTCCAGGGCACGGGGCGTGGGGTCGATGATCCAGGTTCTGACCCGGTATTTATCCGTAAGTGCGAGGTCAAAAGAAATATCCTCGCCGGCGCCCACCAGGTAACAGACAGATTGTTCGTTCAGCCAGTTTTCGGGGATAATCCATCCGCCATATGGAGAGCCCAGGCGTTCCGTTTTTACGCTTTGATCAATTTCAATGCGGATTTTCCGCTCTGTCCATTTGTAAAATTTTGCGCGAATGCGCCGCAACAAGTCTTGCATTCAAAAATTGCCGTTATTTCGGCCCAAAGCTCGGATATTTTTTTGGTTGATTCAGTATGCCTGCAATTCATTGTACCGAACCTGTGCTGCTTTTGGCGTTTAACCGCCCGGAACACACCCGCGCGACCCTCCTGCGCTTGCGGGAAGTCAGACCTGCGCTGCTGTATGTCCACTGCGATGGCCCAAGGGCGCATGTCCCGGACGATGTGGAGAAAGTGGATGCCGTAAGGGCCCTGATACAGACCGAAATCGACTGGCCATGCACCGTCCGGACCCTTTTTCGGACAGAAAATGCGGGTTTGCGCAAGGGCGTTTTTGGCGCTGTCAACTGGTTTTTTGAACAGGAAGAGCGCGGTATCATTCTGGAAGATGATTGCCAGCCAGATCCGACTTTTTTTCTCTTTTGCGCAGATTTGCTGGAAAAATACCAGTCCGACGGAGAGATCATGCACATCGGCGGATCGAATCTTATTGAAGCCTATACCGGAACATTGCCTGTGAGTTACGTGTTTTCACGGTTTTCTTTCGTGTGGGGCTGGGCCAGCTGGCGCAGGGCCTGGGCAAAAATGAGCCTCGATCTGGAAGGACTCGATGAATTTTCAGCGATTGGCGCTTTTATACCCGGCAACATGGCCCAGGCTTATATGCTCGACAAATTCAACACCACCCGGTTGGGTAAAAATAACTCCTGGGCTTATGCCTGGTTTTATAGTATATTGAAAAACAACGGATTGTGCATAGTTCCGACCCGAAACCTTGTTCAAAACACAGGGGTAGGGGAGGAGGGGGCAACCAACACGACCCAACGGAATACGTCCGCCAGACTGGCTGCCGGTTCGGTTTCATTCCCGTTAATTCATCCACGTGAAAAGAAAATCGAACCGGAGTTGGAGCAAAGATTTTTCTTCGCCACCCAAAAGCGTCGCATGCGATTGTGGATATGGTATTTTTTACACCGGATGGGACTGCGTTGAATCAGGCCTGTTGACAACCTTGCAAGTACTTATGAACTACATCGTGTACGACCTCGAAGCAACGTGCTGGGAAAATATGCCGATTGGATACGTGCAGGAGACCATCGAGATCGGCGCTTTCAGGGTGAATGCCTACGGGGAAGTCCGGGGCAAATTCAATCGATTTATCAAGCCGGTGGTACATCCGGTATTGTCTCCTTTTTGCCGGCAATTGACCAATATTTCACAAGAAGAGGTCAATAGGGCGGGTACTTTTCCGGATGTGATTGAAGAGTTTCAAAACTGGGCACGGATCGAGGAAGAAGACTACCTGCTTTGCTCTTGGGGTAATTTTGATAAAAAAATGTTTCTCCACGACTGCCGCCTTCACCGCCTGGATGCCGATTGGGCCGAAAGGCACGTCAACCTCAAAGAGCAATACCGCATTTCAAATCGTGT
>JADZFP010000472.1 GCA_020849825.1 Saprospiraceae bacterium | reverse complement strand
CCTTTCATCCTGCCCAGCCTGCGCTACTTTAAAAGGTAAGCGGCACGACAAATTCGGTATAATTCCATGCACCATACCAAGCTGATTGTCACCCTTCGCACCCTCAATCCGCGCGAACGCAACCGCTGGCGCAGTTGGGTTCACAGTGATTTTGTCAATAAAAACGAACACCTGCGCCGGCTCTGCGACCTTGTTTTGGCCCATGCACCGGGCTTCGACAATCCTTTGCTCGAAAAGAAAAAGGTGTTTCCGGTTTTGTTCGGCGCTTCCAGGGCATACGACGAACTGACCCTGAACAACCTGATCTCCGATCTGCTCGAACTCCTGCACGGCTTTCTGGCATACCTGCAATACGAGGCCCGGCCCCGGCAGCAAATACTCGATCTGGCCGATCAACTACTGCGGCGCGACCTGGGCAAATCGGCCGCCGCAGCGCTCGAAAAAGCCCGCCGGCAACTCGATCAGGTGGCCGAACGCAATGCCGGCTGGCTCGAAACCGAGCAACGCTGGTGGGAACTACACGAAAACCTGCACGCCCGCCAGTCGAGGCACGCACCCGACGATTTTCTGCTCCGCCAGGCCGATGCCGCCGACCTCCGCCTGGTACTGGAAAAACTCCGACTGGCCTGCATCATGATCAGCCGCAACTCACTCGCCGTGGCGCAGGCCGATTTCCAACCCCGGCAACTCGACCACCTGCGGCGCTGGTGCACGGAGGAGCCCCTGCTGTCGGAGCACCCTGCCGTTCAGACTTACCTGGCCGTGCTGGACCTGCTCGAACAGGGGACGGAGCAATCTTACACCCAACTTACCGGTATGCTGGAGCGGCACCAGGGCATTTTTCCCGACGAAGAACTGGCCGCTTTGTACCAGTACGCGCTCAACTATTGCATTCGAAAAATCAACGACGGCCAGCCCGACGGACACCGCCAGGCACTGAATCTTTACCAGACCTTACTCGATAAAGCCTTGTTGCTCCGCGATGGCCAACTCAGTCAATGGACCTACAAAAACATCACCACGGCGGGTTTGCGCTGCCGGGAATTCGAGTGGACGGCCGTCTTTCTGCAACGATACAAAGCGCTTTTGCCCCCTGCCGACCGCGACAACGCTTTTGCGTACAACCTCGCGGTGCTGCATTTCGAACAGGAACAATACACCGATGCCCTGCGCGCACTGCAAGGCGTCGAATTTACCGACTTTACCTACCATCTGGGCGCCAAGATCATGCAATTGAAAATCTACTATTTGCTGGGCGAGTCGGAAGCGCTCATGGCCCTGATCGACGCAACAGGCAAACTTTTGCGCCGCAACCGCAGCCTTTCCGCATACGGCAAAAGCGCCAACCTCAACTTTTTGAGCATGTTGCGTTATCTCATGCGCAAACAAATGCAGCCCCAGCGCCGACAAGCGCCGGCGGGCAACCAACAGGACATCCGCTTGAAAATGCAAAACCTGCAGCCCTTGGCCAACAAAGAGTGGCTGATGGTGGTGGCAGGCCTGTAATGTCAGCCTTCGGCGTAATAGCGCGCGCCCAGCGTAACGCCCTCTGTTCCAATCTTTTCCAAACGCCAGGCTTTTTCACCCGCAAAAACCGGTTCCATTTGTTCACCCGTGTGCAGGCGTTCGTACTGCCCGTAATCGACGGCGCGGCGGCGGCGCAATTTGTCGAACACCCCGAAACGAGCCGCCACCCCACTCCATTCCGGCTGTACAACCGCTTCGAAAACCTTGGCCTTGGAGCCGCTGCCATAGGCCACAAATCCCAGCCGTTTGCCGGCCAGGCGAGCACCCTCGGCCCAGTCGCATTCCAGCGAACTCATCAGGGCCAGAAAGATGGAAGCGGTGTACAGGTTGCCTGTTTCCTGACTGGCGCGCTGGGCTTTTTCAAGTTTTTCCCTGACAAAGCGCCGGTACAAGGCCGATTCGCTCACCGATTTTAAAAATGACGCTTTGGCTTTTTCAAATGATTTTTTGTCGGGAAAACCGGCGGCCACGGGTTCAATAAAACCATACCGGGCGGCGTCCTTTTCCCATACGCCTTTGGCTTTCCGCTCTTCAACGAATTCTTCCACAAACATCCGTTTGGCGTGAAAAGCATAGGGCAAATGAAAGATCATCCGCGCCCAGCGGTCCGACAAAGCCGGAAACAGCCCCTCGCGAAACATTCCGGCCCGCACTGCCCGCTGCCGAAAATCGGCCATCGCCTCCGCCATGCGGCTCTGATAACACTGGTTGGAATACTGACCGTCGAAAACCGGCGTCTCGGTAAATCGCTCGCGCCGCGGCTTGTAAAAATCATGCACGTGCTCGGTCGCCACCCCGACCACGCGACGAACCGCCAACAGACGGGGGCTGGCCTTGACCAGCATGGCCACGGCGCCGGCGCCCTGGGTATATTCGCCGGTGGAGTGCAACTCGTACTTGGCAATATCGCTGGCCACCACGAGACCTATATTATTATGCGGATCGCCTGCTACCCAGTCGAGCGTGTTCAGCAGCGCATCCACCGCGCCGATACAGGCAAAAGTCATGTCGAGCACATCGCACTGGCGGAAACAATCGTCGCCATATCGGGCGGCGAAGCGCGCCTGAAGCATCCCGATCGCGTATGTGGCCGTCGGTTTGGCGCCGTCGAGCGCGCTTTCGGTGCCCAGATACAACCGGCCGATGCGGCGCGGATCGATCTGATTGCGCTCGATCAGTTCAGCGACGGCTTCGGCCGCCATGGTGGCCGCATCTTCGCCAGCGTCGGGCAGGGCCATGCGCTGGAGGCCAAGGCCTTGCGAGAGTTTTTCGTAAGGAATCTGACGCGCCTCGGCCAGCGCGCGAATGTCGAGATAAATACCGGGTACGTAGAGGGAAAGGTCGTCGATGCCGACGGGAAGTGATCGTTGGGCCATGCCGCGGAAGGGTTTAAGTATAAATTAATCGCGGCAACTAGCTTTACGCGTTGCTGCCGGAAATTGTACGGCTTGGTCTTGTTTGGTACGGGAAAGGCCGGTTGGCGTGTGGTGGCACGCAAAAAAACGCATAAAGTGTTAAAAGGTTGTGTCAAAAGTAAAGGGGAGAAAATGAGAAGCCGGTATCGCCCGTTGAGTATAACCCTTGCTTTATTTGGCAAAGCCCTGCAACTTTGAATTTTAATCCGCTCTTTCCTATCACCAAAATCAATTTATCTTTTAACCGATGAAACAAAAAAAATCCAAACCGAAGACTGAATCTCCTACCGGCAACACCCCGAAATCCACAACGAAAAAAACGACACAGAAGAAGACCAGCACCCAACCGGCGACAAAAACTGCCCAGCCCGGAACCAGAACGACACGACCCAAAGGCGTACCGCTACAGCCCGACAACAACCGCCTGCTTTCCGCCCTCGAAGGCGTTTCTTTCCGCAACAAGTCTGCCCTCAAAACCATCGTTCGGCACACGCCGCACCAACCGGTCGAACTGGCGCCCACCTTCCATGCCATTTACGGCCGCAATCCCGAACAAGCGGCGCGCCTCGCCGAAACCTTTGCCACAACGCTCGACACCTCGTCGCAGCACCGCGAATTGTTCCAGCAGGCCTCCCAACTCCCTGTTGCCGAACGGCGGGCGCTGATTCAGGGCTACCGAAAAGCCGGTCAGGCACGCGGCGTCGTACATGCCATCAGCCAGTTGCCGCGCGGCCAGGGGCGTATCCTGATGCGCGACTTCCTGATCAAAAAAGAAGATAAAAAGGTGGATAACGTAGCGAT
>JADZFP010000471.1 GCA_020849825.1 Saprospiraceae bacterium | reverse complement strand
ATTACCAGAATGGCAAAAAAGAAGGCGGCGACAGCCTCTTTTATGAAAACGGCCGTTTGGAATTTGCCGTAGAATATCACCCGGAAAAAAAACACGGCTATATGCGGAAATGGGGGCCAGATGGCAAACTGGTCATCGAAGCGAAATACAACCTGGACTCCCTCGTAGAAGTAAAGGGAGAGCCCGTTCGCCCCGATAATCCTGCAACACCGGGCAAGCCGAAAGGGAAGGGGTGAATCTTCGGGTATTTTGCAGCAACTTTGCGCCGCATGCCGCGGCATGCCAGAATCAAAACATCACCTATAAACAATTATCCGACGTTATGGCTCGTCTGACAACCTTTTCCCGGCTCCTGATCACCCTGGTCATCGTGGCTGCTATCGGCTTCGCGGTGAAAACCTATCTATTGCCCACGTTGTCGAACTCTTCTTCCGAAGCGACACCAACCGAATCCAAATCAACGCCTGCACCTGCTGAAAACGCTCCGGCCGAAGAACCCAAAACAACCAGCGCCTGGGGTAAAAACACCGGCGGCTTCAACTATACCCCCGCTGTGCCGGTGAACGGCAAGCTGAAAGGCGTTGCCGAACTGGGCGCTACCGGGTTCAACTATTTTATCGTCCGCATCGATGCCAATAAAAATTGGAAACTGGAAAAGGCGGAGTTTAACGTAAGTTTGATTAAAGAAAATCTGGCCACGGAGGAAGATATCAAAGAAGGTTTGCGAAAATATATCTCCGCCATGTTCGATTATGGCGTGGGCCCGAAAGACATCCACTTTGTGGTTAGTTCAGGCGCTGCGAAAGAACCTTCGACCGGAAAAATCATTGCCGCCCTGAAAGCCATGAAGTACTATGTAAACGTTGTCACGCCTTTACAGGAAGCCAAACTTGCTTACCTGGCCGCCATGCCGCGCGAATTCCAGGGTAATGGCTTTGTCGTGGATATTGGCTCAGGCAATACCAAAATAGCCTGGATGAGCGGCAACGCTCCAACTGGCATTGAATTGCCCGGCGCCAAATACTACCAGGAGGATCAGACGGATGCAGGCGTGTACAGGGAAGTGCTGGCCAAAACAAAACTCATACCCTCCAACCTGCGCGGAAAATGTTTTATCATCGGCGGCGTACCGTTCAGCCTGGCCAAACAATCGCGCAACGGCCTCGAACGCTATACCGCTTTAAAAGCCCCCGGCGATTACACCGGAAAAGACGTGAAAGAAAAATCGGGCCTGAATATTTACAAGGCCGTCGCCGATGCCACCGGATGCCAGCAATTCGTATTCGACTGGGATGCGAATTTTACAATTGGATTTTTGTTAAGCCTTTAAGTCTCTATATTTCAATTTGCACCTGATTTCGCGTCAGATCTTCCAATGTTTCCCGACGCCGGATCAGGTGCGCCTTACCCTGGTACAGCAGCACTTCGGCCGGGCGCGGGCGCGAATTATAAGTGGATGCCATCATCCAGCCGTAAGCACCGGCGTTGTATAAACAAAGGATGTCGCCTTCCACCACCTCGGCGATCCGGCGGTCGCTGCCGAAGGTGTCCGTTTCGCAAATGTTGCCTACAACCGTATAAATGCGTGGTTTGAACGATGGTTCTGTTACGTTTACAATCTTGTGATACGACCCATAAAACATGGGTCGTATGAGGTGGTTCAACCCGGTGTCGAGTCCTACAAACACCGTGGAAGTGGTTTGTTTGACCAGGGTGCAGCGGGCAAAAAGGAAGCCGGCCTCGCTGACCAAAAACTTACCCGGTTCGAACATCAACGTCAGCTCCCGGCCGTATTCCGAACAAAATTCGTCAAAACGCCGGCTGAGTTTTTCGCCCAGTTCTTCCACATCGGTTTCGATGTCTTCCGGTTTGTAGGGCACTTTGAACCCACTGCCGAGGTCGATGTACTCCAGATCGGGAAATTTAAGAGCTGCCTCGAACAGGATGTCGGCGCCACGAAGAAATACGTCCACGTCCAGGATATCCGACCCGGTGTGCATGTGCAGCCCCACAATGCGCAGTCCCTGGCTCTCCACGACACGCAGCACATGCGGCAACTGGTGGATGCTGATCCCGAATTTGGAGTCGATATGCCCGACACTGATGTTTTGATGGCCACCGGCCATCAGGTGCGGGTTGATACGAATGCACACCGGCACTTCTTTGTGGTGCAACCCCCAGTTTTCCAGCATGGGTATGGCGTCGATATTGATTTTTACCCCCAATCGCACGGCTTCTTCAAACTCGTCGGCGCCGGCGAAATTAGGCGTGTACAGGATGTCTTCCGGTTTAAATCCGGCCAACAAGCCTAATTGAACTTCCTGAATGGACACACAATCCAGGCCGGCGCCCCATTTATGGAACAGCCGCATGACCGTCAGATTGGTCAGGGCCTTGCAGGCATAGTGAATCCGGACTTTTGGGTACGAAAAAGCGCCGGTAATACGCCGGTACTGCCGTTCCATGATCGCGGCATCGTACACATATAAAGGCGTACCGTATTCTT